>JBKPDN010000154.1:0-15128 GCA_046727875.1 Actinomycetota bacterium
GGCGTGGGTGTCGACCGGCTCGTGATGCTGCTGGCCGGCGTGACCTCGATCCGCGAGGTCATCCTGTTCCCGCACCTGCGCCCCGAGGCGGGGGAGGGCGGCTGATGCGCGCGTTGGTGACGGGGATGGGCGGCGAGCTGGGCACGCGTGTCGCGCAGCTGCTCGAGGAACGCGACGAGGTGACCGAGATCGCCGGCTTCGATCTCTTCCCCCCGCGACGCCGGCTGCGGCGCTCCGAGTTCCACCGCATCGATCCACGCGACCAGGAGCGCATCGCCGCGTTCGTGGACGAGCTCGCGCCCCAGATCGTCATCCACTACGGCGTCTACGAGCCGGACTCGCGTCTCGGCGGTCGGGAGGCAGCCGAGGCGAGCGAAGCGTGCACCGTGCACGCCCTCACCGCGGCGGCGAACACCGGCCGGCTCGAGCGTGTGGCGGTGCGCAGCGGCCTCGAGGTGTACGGCCGCGGCCGCGGGCGTCCCGTGGTGCCGGCCGAGGACGCGCCCCTCGCGCCGACGACGCCCTACGGGCGGACGTGCCTCGAGGTCGAGACGATGGCCGCGACGCTCGTCCGCCGGCTCGGCATCCCGGTGGCGGCCGTCCGGCTGGCGCCGGTGGTCGGCTCCCACGTGCCCAGCCCACTCGGGCGTCTCTTGCGTCTCCCGCTGGTGCCGGTGCCGGCGTTGGCCGACCCCGCCTTCGTGCTGCTCCACCAGGACGACGCCGCCCGGGCGATGGTCGAGGCGGTGCTGCGGAGCGTCGACGGTCCGGTGAACGTCGTCGGGCGCGGCGCGGCGAGCCCGTGGCAGGCCGTGCGGCTCGGCGGCCGCGTCCCCGTTCCGGTGCTCGGACTGGGCTGGGACACCGCCCGGCGCATCTCGGAGATTCTCGGCGCGCCCGTCCCGCCCCACGTGCTCGAGCTGATGCGCCACGGCCGTGCCGGCGACGGCGCACGCGCCCGGGATGTCCTCGCGTTCAACGGCACGCGCTCGACGCTCGAGATCTGCACCGAGCTCTACGAGTGGGGGACCGTGAGCCCGATCCGGCGGGCCGAGGAGGTCGCGTGAGCGCGACGCGGATTCCCGTGCTCCCGGCCGACGTCGACGACGACCGCGTCCAGCCGCTGGAGTCCCCGCTGGCGTTCGCCCGCCGCCGCATCGACGGCCGCTACCCGATCGATGCATTCGGCGGCGACGCCCAGCTCATGGACCTCGCCGGCCGGCTCCTGGCGTTCGGCGTGCGCGTCGAGGTCGAGCACGCCGCCCGGCTCCCGCGCATCGGTGGTGCGCTCGTCGTCGCCAACCGCGGGCTCGGCATCTTCGAGCCCGCCGCGCTCGCTATCGCGGTCCGCCAGTCCGTCGGCCGCCGGCTGCGCGTCATCGGCGCGCCCGACGCCCCCGTCGTCGGCGACCTGCTCCGCAAGATAGGCGCGGTGGGTTACCGCCCGGACGACGTCGCCGCGCTGCTGCGCGCCGGCCACCTGGCGGCCGCGCCTCTCGCACCGACGTGGCTGCGCAGCGGGGCCGGGGCGCCGCCCCGCGAGCTCCTCGCCGCCATCCTCGGCTTCCCCGTGGTGCCGGCCGCCGTGCTCCCCGGCGGGCCCGGGCGCCTCCCCGTCCGACCGTGGCGCGTCGTCGTCGGGCCCGTCGTCGAGACGGCGACGGACGCCGTGCCCGGCGACACGCTCGCCGGCGCCGAGCTGGCCGAACGGACCCGGGCCGCCGTCAACCAGCTGCTTCGAGCGGCGCGAAGGGCTTCGGCCGGCTCCTGACCGCTTCCTGGCTCTCTCGTGACTAGTCGGGCGCGGCACAGATAGCTATGCCTTGACGTTGCGCGGGGGTAGATTCTCGGTATACAGACGCGAACATTCGCTCGCGAGCGTGAGCGGAGGTGGACGTGAGGCAGGCCAGGGCGAACGATGGAGTCGAGATCGCCTACGACGAGTGGGGCCGCCGCGACGGCCCGCCCGTCCTCCTGATCCAGGGGCTCGGCACCGACTCGCGTGGCTGGGCGCTCCAGCGCATGGCGTTCGGTCGCCACTACCGCTGCTTCGCGCCCGACAACCGGGGCGTGGGCCACACCGGCCAGCCGCCGCGGCCGTACTCGCTCGAGCAGATGGCCGGCGATGCGCTCGCCGTGCTCGACGCCGAGAACGTCACGTCCGCCCACGTCATCGGGGCGTCGATGGGTGGCGTGATCGCCCAGATCATCGGTGTGGTACATCCCGAGCGCACGCGGTCGCTGGTGCTCGCGTGCACGTCGTGCCGCCACCATCCCTGGCGGCGCGAGCTGCTCCGTGAGTGGGCCGACACCGTGCAGGAACGCGGCGCCGCCGGGCTCGGTGACGACGGGCTGCGCTGGCTCGTCGGGCCGCGGCTGCGCCGGCGGTTCGGGCTGTGGTTGAACATCCTCGCCCGGATCCTGTTGCACTCCGATCCCACCGGGTTCGCCGCCCAGGTGGACGCGATCCTCGACGCGCCCGACGAGCTCCGCTTCGAGCTCCGTCACCTGCGCGTCCCCGCCCTGGTGATCACCGGGTCGCAGGACGCGCTCACTCCGATCGGCGACGCCGAGGAGCTGGCCGACATGATCCCGCTCGCGCAGCTCGTCGAGCTGCGCGGCGCCGGGCACGGACTGATGGTCGAGTCGCCGAACGCGTTCAACGACACGGTGCTCGACTTCCTCGACCGTGTCAGCGGGCTTGGCGCCAACGCCGTCGGCGAGGCGGCCGAGAGCGCCTAGCTGTCGCGGTCGACGAGACCCCGCACGAGGCGGGTCAGCGCCGCGCACACGTCGACGGAGAGTCCTTCGGCGCCGTCCAGCGCGTCACCGGCCTTCGCCGCGTGATCACGCGCCTTCCCGAGCGCGGCGTCGATCGCGCCATCGCCCGAGGCAAGCCTGCGAACCTCGGCGAGCTGATCGGCGTCGAGCGGGTGGCCCAGCCGGTCGCGCAGCGCCGGGCTCGATGCGATCGCGTGGATGACCGGGAGTGTGTACACGCCCTCGACCAGGTCTTGGCCCGCGGGCTTGCCCAGCGCGGCATCCGTCGCCGTGATGTCGAGCACGTCGTCGACGATCTGGAAGCACATCCCGAGGTGGAAGCCGTAGCGCGTGAGCGCGTCGAGGGTGGGCTCGCCGACGCCGGTCACCATGCCGCCCACCCGGCACGAGGTGCCGAACAAGGACGCCGTCTTGCCCTCGATCGCCGAGGAGTAGCCCTCCTCGCTGCGCTCGACGTCGAAGAGATGTTGGAGCTCGAGCACCTGACCCCGGCACAGCTCGGCGATGGTGCTCGCGAGGATCTCGGCGACGTCGCCGCCGAGCCGCGCCGCCAGCGCCGACGCCCGCGCGAGCAGGAAGTCGCCGGCCAGGATGGCGACGATGTTGCTCCAGCGGGCGTTGACGCTCGGGACCCCGCGGCGGACCTTGGCCTCGTCGATCACGTCGTCGTGGTACAGCGAGCCCTGGTGGACGAGCTCGATCGCCACCGCGCCGGTGACGGCCTCTGCGGCCGCCGGTCCCGCACCGTCGGAGGCGGCATACGCCGCGCACAACGTGAGGGTGGGGCGGATCCGCTTCCCGCCCGCCCCGATCAGGTGCGTAGCGACCTCGGCGAGGAACCGGTCGGGGGTGCTGACCGCCTCGTGCAGCGACTCCTCGACCCGGGCCAGGTCCCCGGCCAGCGAGGGAAGCGCCAGCGTCTGGACCGGGTCCATATGTCCCGACGTTACGGGTCGCCGGGAACAAACTCCAAGCTCGGGGTGTCTACCAATCCTCAGGCAAATGCAGGGGAGGAGCGCGGGAACCGGGCATTCCGGCCCGGGATTCCGGGACCTGCCCGATACACTGACGAACGAGCCGGCGTCCGGGTCGTTCCCCGCTCCGAATGGGGTATGAGGCAGATGCGGACGCTGAATCGGCTCCCGAGAGGCGGTTGACACGTGTTCGAACGTTTCACCGATCGAGCCCGACGAGTGGTGGTCCTGGCGCAGGAAGAGGCGCGCCTGCTGAACCACAACTACATCGGGACCGAGCACATCCTGCTCGGCCTGATCCACGAGGGTGAGGGCGTCGCGGCCAAGGCGCTCGAGTCGCTCGGCATCTCGCTGGAGGCAGTTCGGGCGCAGGTCGAGGAGATCATCGGCCACGGTGGGTCAGCGCCGTCGGGCCACATCCCCTTCACCCCTCGGGCGAAGAAGGTTCTCGAGCTGAGCCTGCGCGAGGCGCTCCAGCTCGGCCACAACTACATCGGCACCGAGCACATCCTGCTCGGCCTCATCCGCGAAGGCGAAGGCGTCGCCGCGCAGGTGCTCGTGAAGCTGGGCGCCGACCTGTCGCGCGTCCGCCAGCAGGTCATCCAGCTGCTGTCCGGCTACGCCGGCGGCAAGGAGGGCGCGACCCAGGGTGGCGGCTCCGGCGAGGCGCAGCCCAGCGGCTCGCTCGTGCTCGACCAGTTCGGCCGCAACCTCACGCAACTCGCGCGCGACAAGAAGCTCGACCCCGTGATCGGTCGCCAGAAGGAGATCGAGCGGGTCATGCAGGTGCTGTCGCGCCGCACCAAGAACAACCCGGTGCTGATCGGCGAGCCCGGCGTGGGGAAGACCGCCATCGTCGAAGGCCTCGCGTCCGACATCGTCGACAACGACGTGCCGGAGACGCTCGTCGGCAAGCAGCTGTACACGCTCGACCTCGGCGCGCTCGTCGCCGGCTCCCGGTACCGCGGCGACTTCGAGGAGCGCCTCAAGAAGGTGCTCAAGGAGATCCGCACCCGGGGCGACATCATCTTGTTCATCGACGAGCTCCACACGCTCGTCGGTGCCGGCGCGGCCGAGGGCGCGATCGACGCCGCCAGCATCCTGAAGCCGATGCTCGCCCGCGGCGAGCTCCAGACCATCGGCGCCACCACGCTCGACGAGTACCGCAAGCTCCTCGAGAAGGACGCCGCGCTCGAGCGCCGGTTCCAGCCGATCAAGGTCGAGGAGCCGACCGTCGCTCACACGATCGAGATCCTCAAGGGCCTGCGCGACCGCTATGAGGGCCACCACCGCGTCACGATCAGCGACCAGGCGGTCGTGGCGGCGGCGAACCTCGCCGACCGGTACATCTCGGACCGCCACCTGCCCGACAAGGCGATCGACCTCATCGACGAGGCCGGCTCGCGCCTGCGCATCCGCCGGATGCAGGCGCCGCCCGACTACCGCGAGTTCGAGGACGAGATCGCCAAGGTCCGCCGGGACAAGGAAGGCGCCATCGAGGGCCAGCAGTTCGAGACGGCTGCGAGCCTGCGCGACCGCGAGAAGGAGCTCCTCGAGCAGCGCTCGGCCAAGGAGACCGAGTGGCGCGCCGAGGGTGTCGACCTGTTCAACGAGGTCACCGAAGAGTCGATCGCCGAGGTGCTCGCGCTGTGGACGGGCATCCCCGTCTACAAGCTCACCGAGGAGGAGACGGCCAAGCTCCTCCGCATGGAGGACGAGCTGCACAAGCGGGTCGTCGGCCAGAACGACGCGATCAAGGCCGTGTCGCAGTCGATCCGCCGGACGCGCGCGGGTCTGAAGGACCCGAAGCGGCCGTCGGGGTCGTTCATCTTCCTGGGCCCGTCGGGTGTCGGGAAGACGGAGACGGCCAAGACGCTCGCCGAGTTCCTCTTCGGCGACGAGAGCGCGCTGATCCAGCTCGACATGAGCGAGTACATGGAGAAGCACACCGTGTCGCGGCTCGTCGGCTCCCCGCCGGGGTACGTCGGTTACGACGAGGGCGGTCAGCTGACCGAGGCCGTGCGGCGCAAGCCGTTCTCGGTCGTGCTGTTCGACGAGATCGAGAAGGCCCACTCCGACGTGTTCAACACGCTGCTGCAGATCCTCGAGGACGGGCGGCTGACGGACGCGCAGGGTCGCACGGTCGACTTCAAGAACACCGTGATCATCATGACGTCCAACCTCGGGACCGCCGACCTGCGCAAGGCGGCGATCGGGTTCGGCCCGTCGAGCGAGGCGATCACCTACGAGAAGATGAAGGAACGCGTGATGGAGGAGCTCAAGCGGAGCTTCCGTCCCGAGTTCCTGAACCGCATCGACGAGGTGATCGTCTTCAACGAGCTGACCCAGGAGGAAGTCACCGAGATCGTCGACCTGATGATCAAGCGGGTGCAGCAGCAGCTCGAGGGCCAGGGCCTCGGCCTGGAGCTCACGCCGGCGGCGAAGCTGGTGCTCGCGAAGAAGGGCTACGACCCGCAGCTGGGCGCGCGGCCGCTGCGCCGCGCCATCCAGCGGCACGTCGAGGACGTCCTTTCGGAGAAGATTCTCTGGAAGGAGTTCAACGCGGGCGAGACGATCGTCGTCGACGCCGACGGTGAGGACATCGTCTTCCGGGCCGTCGAGGGCGTCGAGCCCCCGCCGGTCGAGCTCGCCGGTAGCGGCCCTGCCGAGAGCTGACGCACGTCCTGCCGCGCGGGTGAGACTGCGCTGCTCATGAACTATCTGCCACCCGTCGGGTGGGCTGACGTCGCGACGAAGCGTGACGTCGATGGGCTCGAGACGGAAATCCGCTCCGAGATATCGGCCCTTCGGTCCGAGCTACGAGGCGAGCTCAAGGCGCAGACGACTCGGATGCTGCTCTGGCCGGTGCCGACGCTGATCGCCGCCATTGGTGTCGCGGCGCGCTTCGGCTGACGCCCGAGGCCAGGCGCGAGTGCCAGACTCGGCGCCCGATGCGCCGACTTCTCGTCCCTGTCCTGGCCTGTCTGGTCCTCGCGGGCTGCAAGGTCGACACGCTGGTGACGATCGACGTCCACGACGACGGCAGCGGGACCGTTCGCATCCGGGTCGCGCTCGACGCCGACGCGGTGCAGAACGCCGAAGCCGGCGGCGGGAAGCTCGAAGACCGCGTCCGGCTCGGGGATTTACAGGCCGCGGGCTGGACGGTGTCGCCGTGGAAACGGGCTCCGAACGGCAGCGCCACGCTCGCCGTGCAGAAGGGCTTCGCCAACGCCGGCGAGCTCGCCGCGCTCTTCACCGAGCTGAACGGGAAGGACGGCCCGGTGCGCGGCGTGAGCCTCGAGCGCGACCGGGGCTTCCTGTTCACCGAGTACAAGCTCACCGGCAGCGCCGACCTGTCCCAGGTCACGGCGGCCGTCGCCTCCGATCCTGAGCTCGTCGCGCAGCTCACCGGTCAGCGGGTGGACCTCGGACAGATCGACCAGCACCTGTCCCAGCAGATCCGGGACGCGTTCCATCTGCGGATCAGGCTCCGCCTCCCGGGCGGTGACACGAAGGAGTTCGCCCCGGCGCCGGGAAAGAAGGTGAGCCTCGACACGTCGATCTCGCAGTTCGACTCGACCCGGGCTTTGCTCCTGCTCGGCACGGTCGTGCTCGGTGCGCTCGGGATCTTCGTCTTCGTCCGCGGCGAGCGGCGCGCCCGCCGCCGGCGGCGCCGACGGAACCGGCGCCCGCCCGGCTAGAGGCTGCTTCTGGGGCGCATACGGGCCGGAGACCGCACCGCCCGCGCCCGAGAACGGTCGGATCCGGTTGTTGGTATCGTTGCCCTCTCGAACGGGCGGGCGGTGACCGTTCGAGACCTGGAGGATCTTGCGTTGCCCGCTCAACCACGGACAGAAGCCATGCTCGACGCCCTGCGACTCGTGGCGCCGGGAACCCCGCTGCGGGAAGGTCTCGATCGCATCCTCCAGGCCCGCATGGGGGCGCTCATCGTCGTCGGTGACGGTCCCGACGTGCTCCACGTGTGCTCGGGCGGCTTCCTGCTCGACGCCGAGTTCACGCCCCAGCGCCTCTCGGAGCTGGCCAAGATGGACGGGGCGATCATCCTCGCCGCCGACACGTCGCGGGTTGCCCGGGCCAACGTCCACCTCGTGCCCGATCCCAACATCCCGACCTCCGAGACGGGGACCCGCCACCGGACCGCCGAGCGGGTCGGCCGCCAGATCGACGTCCCGGTCATCACCGTGTCCGAGGACATGTCGCTCGTCGCCGTCCACCGCCGCGGGCTCAAGCGCACCCTCGAGGCCATCCCCCGCGTGCTCGGGCGGGCCGACCGCGCGGTCCAGATCCTCGAGCGCTACAAGGTGCGCCTCGACGCGGTGAGCAACTCCCTGTCGGCCCTCGAGGTCGAGGACCTCGTCACCGTGCGCGACGTCGCGACCGTCCTCCAGCGGGCCGAGATGGTGCGGCGCATCGCCGAGGAGATCGAGGGCTACGTGATCGAGCTCGGCGCCGACGGCCGTCTCGTCCTGCTCCAGCTCGAGGAGGCCATGGGCGGCGTCGAGGACGACCGCCGGCTCGTGGCCAAGGACTACTTCGTCGAGGGCCCCGACTGGGAGCTGATCGACGTGATGGTCAAGCTCGCCGACCTCGACACCGAGTCGCTCCTCGACCTGCGCGAGGTCGCCGGCCTGCTTCACCTCCCGGCCGACATGAGCGTCGACGCTCCCATCCAGCCGCGGGGATTCCGTCTCCTGCACAAGATCCCGAGGATCCCGGAGGTCGTCGCCGACCACGTGGTCGAGCGGTTCTCGAACCTGCAGAAGATCATGCGCGCCGGCGTGTCCGACCTCGTCGAGGTGGAGGGCGTCGGCGAGGCCCGCGCCCGCGCCATCAAGGAAGGCCTGTCGCGCCTCGCGGAGACGTCGATCCTCGAGCGCTACGTGTAGGGCATGCCTGAGCTGGCCGAGGGACCGCGCGAGGCCCACGTCGACCGGTTCGTGCTCGAAGCCGGTGATGGCACGCCGATCGACTCGATCCATGCGCGACCCGTCGGACACGCGGACGCGGGCCTCGTCGTCGACCCCGACATGATGGGCGTGCGCCCGCTGTTCGACGACCTGTGCCGGCGCCTCGCCACCAACGGCTTCGCCGTCGCCTGCACCGAGCCGTTCGCGCGGTTCCCGCATACCGTCCGCGACGCACCGGACCCGCCGCCGCGCATCGCGCACATGAAGGACATGGACGACGCCCGCCAGCTCGACGACCTCGCACGCGCCGCCGGATACCTCGCCGAGATCGACGGCGTCGGCCGCGTGTCGATCATCGGGTTCTGCATGGGCGGCATGTACACGCTCAAGGCCGCCGCCACGGGCTCGTTCGCGCGCGCCGTGCCCTTCTACGGGATGATCCGCGTTCCCGAGGACTGGAAGGGGCCGGGCCAGCGCGACCCGCTCGACACGGCGGCGCACGTGTGCCCGACTCTCGCCATCTTCGGGGGCAAGGACCCGTTGACTCCGCCCGAGGACATCGACGCGCTCCGAGCCGCGTGGCGCGACCGCAACGACTGCGAGATCGTCGTCTACCCCGAGGCCGACCACGGCTTCGTCCACGCGCCCGAGCGCCCCGCCCACCGCCCCGACGCCGCCGCCGATTCCTGGCGCCGAGCCCTCACGTTCTTGCGCGGCTGACCGCTAGACCGTCGCGCGGTCCTCCAGCGCGGGGCGGTCGAGGAACTTGTACCGGCCCCGGCCCTTCACTTCCAGCCAGCCGAGGCGCGCGAACAACGCAAGGGCCTTGTTGACGCGCTCGCGGGAGGCGCCGACCATGCCGGCCAGCTCCTCCTGGGTGACGGGCAGCTTGAACTCGTCGTCGCCGCCGGCCAGCTCGAGCAGCCGCTTGGCGGTGCGGCCGGGCACGTCGAGGAACACGGCATCGGCGAGCGCCTCATCTGTGGCACGCAGCCAGCGGGCCAAGAGCCGCGTGACCGTCCAGAGGAGCTCGGGACGCGTCGTGAGCACGTCGCGCACCGGATCGTACGCGAGCACGATGACGCGCGACTCGATGAGCGCGCGCGCGTCCGCGGAGCGTTGAGCGCCGTCGAACAGCGGGAGCTCTCCGAACATCGCGCCGCTCTCGAGCACTGCGAGCACCGACTCGCGGCCGTCGGGTGCCTTCGTCGCGATCGCGACGCGCCCGTGCTCGATGACGAACAGCTCACCGGCGGGATCGCCCTGGCTGAACAACAGCTCGTTGCGCTCGTAGGTACGCGTCGCGGCCTGTTGCCGCAAGTCGTCCAGCACATCGGCAGGCAACGCTGTGAACAGCTCGGTGGTGTCGAGCAGCCGTCGTTCGGGCACGAGTCTGCACCTCCTCCCGTTCTTCGGCGGTCCGAAGGCTACCCGTCGTGCCAGAGGTTGCGCGCGGTTCTGGTATTCTTGTTGTTCGCTTCCACCTCACTCCGAGGAGTTCCATGTCCTTCCGCGTTGGTGACAAGGTCGTCTACCCGCACCACGGGGCGGCGACCATCGAGAAGAAGGAGAAGAAGAACGTCTTCGGAGAGAAGAAGGACTACCTGATCCTGAAGCTCGCGTACGGCGACCTCACCCTCATGGTGCCGGCCGACAACGCCGAGGACATCGGCCTCCGTGACGTCATCAACGATGAAGAGGTCGAGGAGGTGTTCGCCGTCCTTCGCAAGAAGGAAGCGCGCATGCCGACCAACTGGTCTCGCCGCTTCAAGAACCATGTCGAGAAGCTCAAGAGTGGCGACATCTACCAGGTCGCCGAGGTCGTCCGGAACCTCTCGATCCGCGAGAAGGACAAGGGCCTGTCGGCGGGCGAGAAGCGGATGCTGGCCAAGGCGCGCCAGATCCTCGTGTCCGAGCTGACCTTCGCTCTCAACGTCGACGAGGAAGCGGCCGAAGCCCGCCTCGACACGGCGCTCGGAAAGTAGCGCCCCCGGAGTCGATCCGGTGCCATCCTGACGGCGTGGACACCTGGGGCATCGTCGTCGCCGGTGGCTCCGGGAGCCGTTTCGGGGTGCCGAAGCAGTTCGAGACCGTCGCCGGCTCGCGCCTCGTCGACCGCGCCGTCGATGTCACCGCCGCCGCGTGCGACGACGTCGTGGTCGTGCTGCCCGCCGGTGTCGCGTGGGACGGCCGTCGTGTCACCGCCGCCGTCCCCGGCGGATCGACCCGCTCGGCGTCGGTACGCGCCGGTCTGGACGCGGTCACGGCTTCGACTGCCGTCGTGGTCGTCCACGACGCTGCTCGCCCGCTGGCGTCCCCGGCACTGTTCGAAGCCGTGATCGGCGCCGTCCGCGCCGGAGCCGACGCCGCCGTGCCCGGCCTCCCGATTCCCGACACCGTGAAGCGCGTAGACGGCGACCACGTCGTCGAGACGATCTCGCGCGACGGGCTCCGCGCCGTGCAGACGCCGCAGGCGTTCCGGACCGACGCGCTCCGCGCCGCGCACGCGGCGGGTGGCGAAGCGACCGACGACGCCGCGCTCGTCGAAGCCGCCGGCGGACGCGTCGTGATCGTCCCGGGCGACCCGCGCAACCTCAAGATCACCACGCCGGCCGACCTCGTCCTCGCGGCTGCGCTGCTCGCCGGCGGGTCCGAGGAGCCGCGGTGACATCGCTCCGGATCGGTCAGGGCTTCGACGTGCACCCCTTCGGTGACGGCGGCGTCCTCGTCCTCGGCGGCGTCGAGCTCGAGGGCCCGGCACTCGTCGGGCATTCCGATGCCGATGTCGTCGCGCACGCGGTCGCGGACGCGTTGCTGGGCGCGGCGGCGCTGCCCGACCTGGGGTCGCTCTTCCCCGCCGGCGACGACCGGTATCGCGACGCCTCGTCGATTGGATTGCTGCGCAAGGTCGCGGTCCAGGTTGCCGCGCGCGGTTGGCAGCTCGGGAACGTCGACGTGGTGGTCGCCGCCGAGCGCCCGTCGCTCGCCCCGCACGTTCGCGCCATGACGGACAACCTGTTTCACGCGCTCGTCGCGCTGTTCCCGGAGCCCGGCGCGCAGGATCTCGTGTCGGTGAGGCCGAAGCGGGGCGAGGGGCTGGGCGCGATCGGTCGCGGCGAGGGCATTGCGGTCTGGGCGGTGGCTCTCCTCGACAGCGCCGAAACGAGATGATCCGGCTCCACGACACGTTCTCGCGCGAGAAGGTCGAGTTCGTGCCCCGCGAGCCCGGCAAGGTCTCGATCTACGTGTGCGGCCCGACCGTGTACGAGGTGCCGCACGTAGGCCACGGTCGCGCCGCCATCGTCTTCGACGTCATCCGCCGCTATCTCGAGTGGCGCGGGCTCGACGTGATGTTCGTGAGCAACGTCACCGACGTCGAGGACAAGATCATCCGCCGGGCCGCCGAGGAGGGCAGCAGCGAGCCCGAGGTCGCGCAGCGGTACGAGGCCGCGTACTGGGCCGAGATGGACCGGATCGGTGTGCGTCGCCCGGACTCGTTGCCGCGCGCCACCGCCTACATCGACCGGATGGTCAAGCTCATCGGCGAGCTGGTCGACTCCGGCCGCGCGTACGTCGTCGAGGGTCAGGGTGTCTACTTCGACGTGACGTCGTTCCCCGAGTACGGCGAGCTCGCACACCGCCGGCTCGAAGATCTCCTCGGCTCCGCCGGAGCTCGCGTCGACGTCGACGAGCGCAAGCGCAACGCGGTCGACTTCGCGCTCTGGAAGTCGGCCAAGCCCGGTGAGCCGGCGTGGGATTCGCCGTGGGGCAAGGGCCGCCCCGGCTGGCACATCGAGTGCTCGGCGATGTCGCTCGACCTGCTCGGCGAGGGCTTCGACATCCACGGCGGCGGCGACGATCTCGTCTTCCCGCACCACGAGAACGAGCGCGCCCAGGCGGAGGGCGCCGGCCACCGCTTCGCGCGCTACTGGATCCACAACGGCATGGTCATGGTCGGAACCGAGAAGATGGCCAAGTCGCTCGGCAACTTCACGATGCTCAAGGACGCCCTCGACGCCCACGGGCCCCGGGCCATGCGCATGGCGGTGCTCCAGACCCACTACCGCAGCCCGGTCGAGATCGGCGACGGGGAGCTCGACGCCGCCGGCGAGGCGGTGTCCCGCCTCGATGCGCTCGCCCGTCGCGCCCAGGCCGCCGGCATACCGGGGGATGCCCCGTTCGACGAGCAGGCGGTTACGGCCTTTCGCGACGCCATGGACGACGACTTCCGCACGCCGGAGGCGATGTCGGTGGTGTTCACCCTGGCCCGGAAGGCGAACACCGCGATCGACGAGGGCGACACCGAGCGCGCCGCGTCGGGGGTGGCGACGGTCCGCGAGCTCAGCCGGGCGGTGGGTCTCGAGCTCGATGGCGGTACCGGCGCCGACGAGGAGATCGACTTGCTCGTGCGCCGGCGCGACGCCGCCCGCTCGGAGCGCGACTTCGACGAGGCGGACCGCATCCGCGCCGAGCTTGCGGACAGAGGGATCACGCTCGAAGACACCCCGACCGGCACCATCTGGCACCGGTGACCCGGCGGCGACCTGCCTCCGACCTGGGTGGCGAGCGAGTCGAGGGGCGGCGGGCGGTGCGGGAGCTGCTCACCGCCCGACGGCGTCGCGTGCGCACGGTCTGGCTCGCAGCCGACCGGTCGGACGACCGCGGTGACCTGGCCGATCTGGCGAGGGAACGCGGCGCCGATGTGCGCCGCGTCTCGCGCGACGAGCTCGCCGACCTTGCCCGGACCGAGGCGCCGCAAGGTGTCGTGGCCGCCGCCGAGCCGGTCGAGCCCGCCGACCTCAGCGCGCTTCTTGCTGCACCGTCGACGTTCCTCGTCGCGCTCGACGGTGTCACTGATCCGCAGAACCTCGGCGCGGTCCTGCGCGGCGCCGAGACCGCGGGCGCAACCGGAGTCGTGTTGCCCCGCCACCGCGCCGCCCACATCACTCCCGCAGTCACGAAAGCCGCCGCGGGCGCGATCGAGTACGTCCCGATCGCGATCGTCCCGGGCATCCCGGCCGCGATCACCCAGGCGGCGCGAGCCGACGTCTGGACGATCGGGCTCGACGCGGACGGCGACGTGACGATCGACGACCTCGCAGTCGCAGACCGGCCGCTGATGCTCGTCTTTGGCGCCGAAGGGCGCGGGTTGTCGCGTCTTGCACACGAGCGCTGCGATGTGCTCGCCCGCATCCCGATGCATGGTCGTGTCGCATCGCTGAACGTCGCTGCCGCCGTCGCCATCGCGTGCGCGGCAGTCGCGCGGGTGCGCACGACTAGCCTTGATGCGTCGCCGGAGTAGCTCAGTCGGCAGAGCAGCTGATTTGTAATCAGCAGGTCGTCGGTTCGAATCCGACCTCCGGCTCGACCGCTCTGTCGCCGTCGCAAGCTCCGGCTTTGCTCGGGCGGTCGGCAAAGCCGCCGCCTCCGCGCACCCAGATTTCGAAATGCTTGCTCTTCCTGCCGTCAGCGACCAGGATCGACACTCGATGGGCCTTTCGGCGCGTGATCGCGCGATCCTGGACTTCGAGCGGACCTGGCGCCGGGAACCCGGCCCGAAGGAGACCGCTATCCGAAAGCACCTTCGCATGTCGCCGTCTCGCTACTACGAGTTGCTGAGCGCGCTGCTCGGCAATCCCGGCGCGCTGTCGTACGACCCGCTCACGGTCAAGCGCGCGCAGCGAGTGCGCAACCAACGCCGGCGGGTTCGCATCGAGGGTCGACGCGCCGATTTGCCCAATCTGTCACCGTCGCAAGCTCCGGCTTTGCGGCAACGGTCGGCAAAGCCGCCGTTGCCGGGCTCGCGGTGACTGGCTTGGCGGGTCGCGGCCGCTCACGTGAGGGTCCCGCCGTGAACTCGGCCGTCCGCGGCGCGGGGTTGGTCGGTCTCGCGGTCATTCTCGGCATCGTGCTCTTGCAGGTGATCGACAAGGGCCCGTCGGGGAACACCAGTAGCAGCTCTTCGTCGGGGAGCACGACCAAGACGACCCCCGCGACCACGCCCCGGTCCGGCGGCACCGCGACGTCGGTGCCCGCGACGACCGCCAAGGGTGGCGGCGCGAAAGCACGGGGCGAGGTGCGCGTCCTCGTGTTCAACGCCGGCGCGGCAGCCGGCGCCGCCGCCAACATGACCAACAAGCTGCGCACGCTCGGCTATCAGCTCGCACCCCCGTCGAACACGAACCCCCGCCGGGGCACGGCCGTACAGTGCAAACAGGGCTTCGACAAAGAGGCGACGCAGCTCCAAGGCGATGTCGGACCGGGCACGACCGTCGAACCGTTCGCGAATCCGGCGTTACCGGGCACCGAGAACGTGAACTGCGTCGTTCTACTCGGCCAGTAACCGCGCCATCCATGTCCTTGCCGGAGCCAATGCTCCCGCTCGTGGCCGAACCGCGGAGCGCGGCGGTGCTCGTCGACTTCGACGGTTCGATCTCCGCCATCG
>JBKPDN010000155.1:0-4319 GCA_046727875.1 Actinomycetota bacterium
GATGGCGGCGCGGGCGGGGGGTATGGCGACGGTCGCGGTGAGCACGACAGCCGCGACGAGCGCGACGGCGACACGCCGCCGCCGGTGCGTGTGCCGACGTGGCGGAGCGAACGGCGGCGGGGTCGTCAGCCGGGCGGTCACCGCCCCCGACAGGTCGCGGTCGCCGAGGCCAGCGTCGAGGTCGAGCGCCAACGCGCGGAGATCCGCTTCGAGAAGCAGGCGAGAGGAGGCGTCAGGCATGGTGCACCTCATGGTCGAGATGTCGCTCGAGCCGGTCGAGCCCCCGAGACAGCCGCGACTTCACGGTGCCGCGCGCGATTCCCAGTATCTGCGCCGTCTCGTCCTCGCTGAGGTCGAGGAGATATCGACACGCGACGACGTCCCGGTACCGGGGTGCGAGGGCGTCGAGCGCGGCGCGCACGGCACCGGTGCGATGGCGCGCGAGCGCCTCGTCCTCGGCCGAGGGCGCGGCACCGCCGGTGCTCGCGCGCTCACCGGATCGTCGAACCGCCCGGGTCCACCGATTGGTCGAGCGGGTCTGGTTGCGCGCGACGTTGGCGACGATCGCGAGCAGCCAGGGCCGGAACGGCGCGCCCGGCCGGAAGCGGTGCAGGAAGCCGTAGGCCCGCACGAACGCCTCCTGGGCGGCGTCGTCGGCCAGGCTCACGCCCGCGATCGCTGCGGCGGTGCGCCGGGCGTCCCGTTGATGCCGGCGCACCAGCTCGCCATACGCGTCCACGTCTCCCTGCTTCGCCCGCTCGATCAGCTCGGCGTCGTCCGTGGGCTCCTCCCCGCGCCAACCGCGTCACTGCATCTACACCACGGTAGGGGTCGAGGTTCCCACGAGCGCTCGAGCCTCGGGTGCGCGTCTTCGGGGCTGCACGAGATAGGCGACGAGCAGAGCCGCGCCGAGCAACGGCGCCAGCAGCTGCGTCGTCGTCGTCAAGGCGTCCCCGACGACGCCGGGCGGCGGATGCTGGAAGATCTCGTACGCGCCGACGAGCAGCGTCGCCTGGAGGGCGATGATGCGCGCCGCCGGTCGCTCGTGCTGCAGGGCCGCGCCGGGAAGCACCCACCCGAGGTACCCCGGCAGCACGTACGGCGCGGCCAGCAGGAACGCGGTCGGGCCGGCGATGCCGGCCTGCGCCGGGTCATGCCTCGTCTGGCGCCAGAGGCACACGGTCACCACCGCCGCGGTCACGACCATCGCCGCCGTCGTCGAGACCGACGGCAGTCCGAGACGCGGCAGCGCCGCCCACACTGACACCCGGCTCATCTGCTTCGTGGCGTGCTCCAGCGGGCCGAGCGCGGCCGCGCCCCCGGCGGCGACGTACGCGACAGCGATGGTGACGAAGGTCGCGGCGGCGAAGATCACTGCGGCGCGCGGCCCCTTGCGGCGCCAGCTCCACATCGCCAGACCCGCGCCCGCGAGCAGACCGGTTGCTTTGATCGCCGTGGACACGCCTGTGACCAGCCCCGAGGCGCGCGGTTTCGCGCGTTCCACGAGCAGGATCGAGCCGAGGACCCCGAGTCCGATCAACGCGTCGTTGCGGCCGCCGTTGACGAGCTCGAGCGCTATGACGGGGTGGAGCCCGAGCCAGGCGAGCGCGGCGGGGGACCGGGTGCGCCGCCACACGAGGAGGAGGGCGGCCGCGACGGCGAGGGCCGCGGTCGCCTGGTAGAGGAACCGGGTGCGAGCGGCGGAGTCGCCGGCGAGCGGAGCGACGGCGGCCGAGAACCCGGTGAACGCCGGTCCGTACACGGAGCCGGTGTCATGCCAAACCGGCGAGACGAAGCGGAGCATCGGGTCGTCCGGATAATCATCGGGAACGTGCCGGTACGGGCTGGCGTGGTCGACGGCGACCATGCGGCCGTAGATCGCATACGACCACAGGTCGCCCGACGCGCGAGGGCCGACCGTGACGGCCGCGCCGATCACCACGGCGATCGCAACGACCACGGGGCGCAGCGTTAACGACGGGCGTCGTGCCTCGGCCGTGACCATCCACCAGTAGCTCCCGAGCGCGATCGTCGTTGCGATCAGGACGAACGTCAGCGGGAGTGGTCTCCGCGCCACCAGTGCCGCCACCGTCGCGACCGTGCAGACGACGAGCGCGACCCTTGCGCTCGAGTATCGGCCGGCGCGGGTCGGCCTGGTTCCAGGGTCGTGCCGGAGGCGATTCCGAGGGCGCGACTCGACGGAAAGCTGCTGGTCGAGACGCACCCCGCCAGCATGCGGGCCGGGCGATGTGTCGAACGTGAGAACACCCAGCGGCGAGCAGCTCGGGCGATAGATGCGAGGCGCTACCGGTGGCTGACGTCGCCGGGGCACGGCGCCGCCGGTCGGTCGGGTCCGCGCACGTCGAAGTCGGGTGGCGCGGCGAAGCGGTAGAGGAGGATCGTGCCGCCGAGGTTCCCGACCGGGCAGTAGGCGCGCAGCCACCCGAGCACGGGGCGGAAGTACGCGGTGAGCGCGGTGGCGCTGACCGCGAGCCACCGGTTGCGCAGCGCGTCCGGTTCAGTGATCGCGACCACGCCCGGCTCGTCCGTCGGCATGAACAACGGTTCCGCGCCGGGCACGTTGGGCACCGGCTCGAGCGGCCCGAAATACAGCACCATGGGCTTCTTGCCCTTCGCCCAGTCCTGGAGCCGGTAGAGATCCTGGCCCCAGTCGAGGTTGGAGTCGGTGGCGACCTGGTAGCCGGGACGAAACGGCGGCGCGGTCCAGGCGAGCGAGTGCGGCTGGGACTGCCACAGGAACACGAGCTGCGCCGCCGCGAGCACGGCGAGCAGCACCTTGCCCCAGGTGCGTCGGGCGATCACGACGAGGGGAGAGGCGGCGACGAGCCCGAGCGCGATCACTGGCAGCAGGTAGCGCACGCCGACTGGCTCCGGGTAGGGGAGCAGGATCGCGGTGAGGACGACCGCGAGCGGAACGAGCGCGACGGCCGCGCGTCGTCGGTTGGCGCGGTCCACCGTGCGCCAGCACACCAACCCGCCGACGATGGCGGCGAGCACGGTGAACGGGAGCTTCACGAGGAGACTGCCCGGCCAGTACCACCAGTTCGCGCCCCACCACGCGTCACCGAAGAGGTAGCCGGGTGTCTTCTGGGTGCTGAAGCGAGCCGTGTCGTAGATGCCGGTGTCGTACTCCTCGGGCCACGGCACGAACCGAGCGACGCTCGTGACGAACGGTGCGCGGTCGACCTTCGGGAGCGGGTCCATGTGCGTGAAATCCGGAACGGGTGAGACGGCGCGCATCCCGATCCAGAGCGCCGCCCACGCGACGACGAGCACGAGGGCGCCGCGCAACAGCCCCGCCGTCAAGCGCGGCCAGGAGCACAGGACCACGACGGCGGCGACGATCGGTACCGCCGCCAGACCCGTGACGCGCACGAGCAGCATCCCCCCGCACGCGAGGCCGACGATCCCGGCGTTCAGCCACGTTCGGGCGCGCAGGTACCGCAGCACGGCGAGCCCGGCGAGCACGACCGCGAGCGTGAACGCGACGTCGTTGCCGTCGAGGTGACCGAGCCCGAGAACGAACGGTGTCGTGAGCCACAGACCCCCGGCGAGGAGCCCGGCGGCCCGCCCGAACAGGCTCGCCGCGAGCGCGTAGAGCGCCCACCCCGTGCCGACGGCGATTGCCAGCGGTACCAGCCGGGACAGGAACGTGACGCGTTGCAGCCTTCCCGCGTCCGCCTGGGCCTGGAGGAACTCGTCCGGGTAGGTGAAGCCGTCACCCTGCCGCCAGCTCTTGTCGTGGGGGACGACGGGCTGGCCGGCGAGGGCGGGCAGCGCCGCGATCACCTTGGGCAGGGGCGGGTGCTCGGCCATGAAGCGCAGCTGGTGGTCCGTGAGCGCGGTCACGCCCCCGGCGAGGTGGTACTTCTCGTCGTAGGTCGGCGAGTCGCGCCATGCCTGCACGAGACCGAGGGCGAGGAACTGCACCGACAGCAGTGCGAGCACCACGAACGCCACGCGCCGGCTGACCGTGAGGAGCGGGCCTTGCTCGGAAACGCGCTCCGTCACGGGCCGCACGTTATCGACGGGGGTGTCGCGCTGCCCTTCTAGGCGCGATGGCGGAGCTCCTGACCTCTAGGCCCGAGGACCGGGGCCCGGCCTAGAGGGGCGCAGGAGCGTCGCTCGTGTCAGGGTCGGTGGCTCCCACCCTCGCTGCTGCTGCCTGGGGTGGGCGTGGGCGGGGTCCCGTTGCTCGCCGGGTTGCTGTGCTCGCTGCTCTGGCCGTTCTCACCTGTGCTCGACGCCGAGCTCGGAGGCGCGCCACCCCCAGGGGTGGCGTCGGCGCAGAACGAAGG
>JBKPDN010000156.1:0-5683 GCA_046727875.1 Actinomycetota bacterium
GAAGACCACTGAGCGGCCGGCGGTGTCGGCGGCGAGCGCCACGGCGCTCTCGGGCTGATGGCCGTCGCGGAGTGCCTGGCGGTAGCGGGTGATGATGAGCAGCGCGTAGTCGATCCCGACACCGATCCCGATCATCGCCACCGCTTGGGTCGTGAAGTCGGGCATCGTCAGCCCGTTCGCGGTGAGCTGCACCAACGCGATGCCGGTGCCGATGCCGAAGAGCGCGGTGAGAATCGGGAGACCCGCGGCGAGAACCGAGCCGAAGGCGATGAGCAGCACGATGATCGCGGCAAACACACCGATGGCTTCGCTCGCCGGGAGCTCCTGGTCACCGAAGAGCTGCCCGCCGAGCTCGATACGCAGACCCGGAACCTACACAGCCTCCGCCTCCGCTTTGACCATGTCGGCCGCGTCCTGGAAGGCCTTGTCCGAACGATCGGCGAAGTTGACCTCGCCGTACGCGATCCGGTGGGTGGCGGAGATCTGCCGCGCTCCTTCAGGTGTGTACGGGCTGACGACCTGCGTGCGCGGCACGGTGCGCTCGATCCGCGCGAACAGCTGCTCCATCGTCTGCCGGACATTCGGATCGTCGACACCCCGATCGGTGGCGTAGACGATCTGGCCGCTGAACCCGGCACGGTCGCCGAACCCGCGCTCCTTCAGCAGCTCCTGGGCCTGCTTGCTCTCCGAGCCCGAGAGCGAGAACTCGTTCCGGAAGACACCACCCGCCGCTTGGCTCACGAAGGAGACGGCGACGAGGAACACCACCCACGCGGCGAGGACGCGCCAGCGGCGGCGGTAACAGGTACGGGCAAGGCGCTTCAGCATGGGGGGAACCTCTGCGTCGGTGTGGTATGTCTCGAATGAGTTGCACCGCTTGGACCGTGGTCCGGCGCGGAACTCATCGGTTCACTTGACTGCGGGTTACCTTACGGATTGAATGATTCATATGTCAAGACTTTCAAAACGTGACCTATTTCTCGAAACGATGCTCGCCTGCCGCGAGTTCACGAGCGCGGTCGACGTCGTGAACCAGATGATCGGTGAGCGCATGCGCGTCAACCGCACCGACCATCGCATCCTCGAGATCCTCAACCGGAAGGGGGCGATGACGGCCGGTGACCTCGCTACGGCGGGTCACCTCACGACCGGCGCGGTCACAGCCGTCCTCGACCGACTGGAGCACGTGGGGTACGTGCGGCGGGTCCGCGACACCGAGGACCGGCGTCGCATCCTTGTCGAGCAGACACCGGAGGGCGTCAAGACCGGCGTGCGGTACTACAAGCCGTTCATGAACCGCACGTTCGGCGCGATGTCGCAGTACGACGCCGAGCAACTCACGGCCATCCGCGACTTCATGCGCGAAGCGGCCACGATCAGCGAGGAGTACGCCAAGGAGCTGCTCGCCGAAGCGGACGACCAGCCCGAAGCGCGCTGAGCGGCGCTACTTGGCGTCGGCCCACGTGGGACCGAAGCCGAGGTCGACGACGAGCGGGACCTTGAGCTCGCACACCGACTCCATGACGTCGCGCACGAGCGGCTCCACCCGTTCCCGTTCGTCGAGGGGGACCTCGAGCACGAGCTCGTCGTGCACCGTGAGGGTCATCCGGGACCGGAGGTCGGCTTCCTCGATCGCGCGGTCGAGCTCCACCATGGCCAGCTTGAACACGTCGGCCGCCGAGCCCTGTACCGGCGCGTTCTGCGCCATCCGCTCCCCCATCTGGCGGATGCGGAAGTTGTCCGACGAGAGCTCGGTGATCTGCCGGCGACGCCCGAAGATCGTCGTCGTGTAGCCGCGCTGCTTCGCCTCGCGCACCGTCGTGTCCATGAATTCCTTCACGTTCGGGAAGCTGGCGAAGTAGTTGTCGAGGATCTCGCGGGCTTCTTCCGTCGGGACGCCGAGCCGCTGGCCGAGGCCGTACGCCTCCATCCCGTACGCGAGGCCGAAGTTCACGACCTTGGCGAACCGCCGCTGGAACGGGTCGACGTCCTTCTCGTCGACGCCGAACACCATGGCCGCCGTCGTCGTGTGGACGTCGGCGCTGCGCGAGAACGCCTCGATCAACCCGGGGTCGTCCGTCAGGTGCGCGAGGACCCGCAGCTCGATCTGCGAGTAGTCGGCGGTGAGCAGGCCCCAGCCCTCGTCGGCGATGAACGCCCGGCGCATCTCGCGGCCGTCGGCCGTGCGCACGGGCACGTTCTGCAGGTTGGGCGCCTCGCTCGAGATGCGGCCCGTTGTCGTGTCGGTCTGCTTGAACGTGGCGTGGATGCGCCCGTCCGCGCCGATCAACGGCGGGAGCGCGTCGGCGTACGTGCTGCGCAGCTTCTCGACCTCGCGATAGCGCAGCAGGTCCTCGATGATCGGGTGCTCCTCGACCATCTTCTGCAGCGAGTCGGCGTCGGTCGACGGCCCGGTCTTCGTCTTCTTCACCGGCGCCAGCCCGAGCTTCTCGAACAGGACCTGCCGCAGCTGCGGCGTCGAGTTCACGTTGAACTCCTCGCCGGCGTGGGCGTGAATACGGCCCACGAGGTCGTCGCAGCTCTCGGCCAGCTCGGCCCGCAGATTCTCGAGGAAGTCGCGGTCGATCTTGACGCCGAAGTCCTCCATCCTCGCCAGCACGCGCACGAGCGGGCGCTCGATTCGCTGATACAGGTCCGTGAGCTCGCGCGCGGCGAGCGCCTCGACGAGCGTGTCCGCGAGCCCGTAGACCGCGACCGCACGACGGCCCGTCTCGTCGACGGCGGACTCGCCGTCGAGATCGAGGTCGAGCGTCCCCTCTTCGACGTCGGGTGAGTGCACCTCGAGCGACAAGTACCGCAGCGCGAGGTCGTCGAGCAGGTACTTCCCCTCGGCCGGGTCGAGCAGGTACGCCATCACGGCGGTGTCCTGGTCGAGGGAGTGCACGTCGATCGGCGCGAGCCCGTGCATGAGCTCCTTGGCGCGGTGCGTGATCAGCGGCGATCCCCCGTCGCCCACGAGCTCGCCCAACGCGTCGGCCACTTTCGGATCGCGGAGCTTGTCCCCGTCGATGTACGTCGCGTTCTTGCCGTCGTCCGTGACGGCAAGGCCGCGCAGCACGCTGCTCCCCGGATCGCCCTCCCACAAGGGCTCGAGCGCGTACGGATTGCCGGCGCTGCTCAGGTCGCGCAGCCGCGTCGCCGCCGCGGCAGCGTCGCGCGCGACGACGATCTCGGCCTCGAGCGCGTCGGCCTCGGGCTCGGCGGCACCCTCACCGACGGCCTCGAACAACCGTGGCAAAAGCGTGCGGAACTCGAGTTGGTCGAACAGCACGCGCGCCTGCTCGCGGTCCCACCCGCCCATGCGCAGCGCTTCGGGACTGGCGGACACGTCCACGTCGGAGCGCAGCTTCGACATCTCGCGGTTGAGGAACACGCGGTCGCGCGCCTCGTCCAGGTTCTGGCGCTGCTTGGGCGGGAGGTCGTCGAGGTGCTCGTAGATGCCCTCGAGGTTCCCGTAGGTCGTGATGAGCTTGGCGGCGGTCTTCTCGCCGATGCCCGGGACACCGGGCAGGTTGTCGCTGGTGTCGCCCCTGAGCGCGGCGTAGTTCGTGTACTGCGCAGCCGTCACGCCGCCGGTGCGTTCGACGATGCCCGCCTCGTCGTAGAGCACGTAGTCGGACACACCGCGCCGGTTGTAGAGCACCTTGACGTGCGGGTCGCGGACGAGCTGATAGGTGTCGCGGTCGCCGGTGACGATCACGGTGTCGATGCCGTCACCGGCGGCTTGCTCAGCAAGCGTGGCGATGACGTCGTCGGCCTCGACCCCTTCGACCTCCAGGATCGGGATCTCGAGCGCGTCCAGGACCTCGTGGATGAGCGGCAGCTGCGACGAGAAGACGTCCGGCGTCTCCTTGCGGCCCGCCTTGTAGTCCGCGTCCATGTCGTCGCGGAAGGTCGGTGCGCCGGTGTCGAACGCCACCGCGATGTAGTCGGGCTGCTCGTCGCCGAGCATCTTGATGAGCATCGACGTGAAGCCGTAGACGGCGTTCGTGATCGTCCCGTCCCTGGTCGCGAGGTCGGTCGGCAGGGCGTAGAAGGCCCGGTACGCCAGGGAATGGCCGTCGAGAAGAAGGAGCTTGGGCATTCATCTCCTACGCCGTCGCGAGCTCCGGCTTTGCAGCGCCGGTCGGCGGAGCCGCCGTCGCCGCGACCCCGATCGTATGCCCGGGACCCCCCGGTTCACGCGGAGAGTCGCCGGCCCGGGACGGGCGACTCTCGTCGGGCGTCTGCGATGGTCAGAACGCGGCGTCGATCGTCCGCCACATCTCCGGGAAGAAGATGAACGCCAGACCCAGGCCCACCAGTCCGATCGATCCGCCGGCGCGGCGGCCGAGGGTGGGTCCGGCGAACGCGGCCAGGACGAAGCACGCGACGCCGATGATGAGGAAGATCGCTAGCTCTTTCGAGGCAGGTTCGAACGCGGCCAGCAGCATGCACTCCTCCAAGTCCGGACAACCGACTGATGCTGTCTCGGAGGCTGAGTACCCGGGCGCGGCCGGCGGGAAACGGGACCGACGCGCGGCTACGGCGTCAGATCGCCGTCCACGACGCGCCGAGCGATGTCCTGGACCTTCACCCGGTGGTGCATCGCTTGCTGCTGGAGGAACCGCCACGCCTCTTGCTCGGTCGTCCCGTGTTGGTCCATGAGGACGCCCTTGGCGCGGTCGATCGTCTTGCGCGTCTCCAGGCGCTCGGCGAGGTCGCCGACGTCGCGCTCGAGCGACGTGAGCTCCGCGTAGCGGCCGATTGCCATCTCCATCGCGGGAATGAGGTCGCTCTTCTGGAACGGCTTGACGAGGTAGGCCAGCGCGCCGGCGTCGCGCGCCTGCTCGACGAGGTCGCGCTGGGAGAACGCCGTGAGGACGAGCACGGCCGCGAGGCGCTCGCTCGTGATGTGGCGCGCGGCCGAGAGGCCGTCCATGCCGGGCATCTTGATGTCGAGGATGACGAGGTCGGGATCGGTCTCACGGACGAGCTCGATGGCCTCGTCGCCGCGTCCGGTCTCCCCCACGACCTCGTAGCCCTCCTCCTCGAGGAGCTCTTTGAGGTCGAGGCGGATGATCGCCTCGTCTTCGGCGATCACGACGCGTGTGGGGTCGGGCACGGGGTAGCTCCAGTGCTCGGAGGTTCAGTGGGCCGAGAGCTCGGCCGCCATGCGGTCGAGCAAGGCGTCCTGCTCGCGCTCGAGCTCGGTGATCGAGCCGGCGAGGGTGTCCCGGTGCCGGGCCAGCGCGTCTGCGTGGCGACGGGCGTCGCGAGCCTCGACGTCACCGAGCGGTGTCTCGGCCACGAGCGAGCGCAGGCGGGCGTCGTCGGCTTCCTCTTCGAGGAAAGCGAGCTGCTCATCGGTGACGGCCAGCTCCGTCCGCAGGCGCTTGAGCCGTTCGCTCACGTCGACGAGCCGCCGCTGGAGGATCGACTGGGACATGGGACAGGAAGTCTACGGCGTGCGGCCGCAAATCGACCTCTGACCGCTCGTCTGGTCGCCGTCGCCGCGGGCCAGAATGGTCCTGTGACCGTTCCGCCGCACGCCATCTTCACCCCCGAGCACGACGAGCTGCGAGCCGCGGTGCGCCGGTTCGTCGACAAGGAGCTCGTGCCGTCGGTCGACGAGTGGGAGGAAGCGGGCTACTTCCCCGACTGGGTGTTCAAGCGGTGCGGC
>JBKPDN010000157.1:0-7629 GCA_046727875.1 Actinomycetota bacterium
GCGGACGATCTCCCCGACGATGAAGCCGTACGTCACGGCGTGGTAGCCGTTGTTCGTGCCGGGCTCGAACGCGGGCTTCATCCGCTCGAGGCCCGCCACCATCGTGTCCCAGTCGAGGAGCTGCTCGGGCCGTTCGAGGAACGACGCCACGTCGTAGAGACCTGCTTCGTGGCACAGCACCTGCCGGACCGTGATCGCGTCTTTGCCGTTCTGCGCGAACTCGGGCCAGTGCTCCGCGACCCGGTCGTCGTAATCGACGAGGTTGCGGTCGGCGCAGATGTGCAGCGCGGTCGACGTCACGCCCTTGGTCGTCGAGTACGAGACCGCGATGCTGTCGGACCGCCACGGCGTGCCGGCGGTGTCCGCCGCACCCGTCCAGACGTCGACGACGGGACGCCCGTGGTGGTACACGCACACGGCGGCGCCTCCGCCGTGCTCGGCAACCTGGGCGTCGAGGGCCGAGACCACCTCGTCGAAACCCGGCTCCCACGCACCGTCGGCCATCGCTGCCCTCCCCCAGTCGGTTTGACACGTATTGCACACCTAGTGAAAGAACAATATCGTGCGAGGCCGTGGCGACCACCAGCCTCACGGATGGACGCTCCGCCCGCGCCGCCCGCACGCGCGACGCGGTCGTGGAAGCGCTCCTGTCGCTGCTCGACGAGGGAAACTTCCGCCCCACTGCGCGCCAGGTCGCCGAACGCGCCGGCGTGTCGCTGCGGTCGGTCTACGTCCACTTCGACGACCTCGAGGACCTCTTCACGGCGGCTGCCGACCGTCACTTCGAGCGAATGCGCGACGTCGTCGAGGCGATTCCCGGCGACGGGCCGCTCGACGCCCGGCTCGAAGCCTTCACGAGGCAGCGCGAGCGTATTCACGAGACGTCCGCGCAGGTGCGCCGGGCCGCCGTGCTCCAGGAGCCGTTCTCGCCCGCGCTGGCGGAAGTGCTCGCCCTGGCGCGCTCGCTGTCGCGGGCGGAGATCGAGATCGTGTTCGGTCCCGAGATCGCACGCCGCAAGGGCACTGATCGTGAACGCTTGATCGTGCAGCTCGAGGTGCTGTCGGGCGCGTCCACCTGGGAGACCCTCCGTCTGCACCTCGACGTGTCGCCGCGGGCTGCGCGCGAGACCGTCACCGACATGCTCCGGGCCTGCCTGCGCGACGCCTGATGGACGCGCTGCGCACGCCCGACGGGCGGTTCACCGATCTTCCCGCGTACCCGTTCGCGCCCCATTACCTCGACGTGCCCGACGGCGAGGGCGGCGCGCTCCGGGTCCACTACCTCGACGAGGGCGATCCGGGCGCCGAGCCCGTGCTGCTGCTGCACGGCGAGCCGTCGTGGAGCTACCTGTACCGGAAGATGATCCCGATCCTCGCCGGCGCCGGCCTCCGGCCGATCGCGCCCGACCTCGTCGGCTTCGGCCGCTCCGACAAGCCGGTGAAGCGCACCGACTACACGTACCTGCGGCACGTCGACTGGATGGCATCAGTGCTCGCGCAGCTCGAGCTGTCCGGGGTCACGCTGGTCGGCCAGGACTGGGGTGGCCTCATCGGGCTGCGGTTGGTCGCCGAGCACGAGAACCGGTTCGCGCGCGTTGTCGCCGCCAACACGTTCCTTCCTACCGGCGACCGCCACCCGGGCAAGGCGTTCCTCGCGTGGCAGAAGTACTCCCAAGAGACCGAGACGCTCCCTGTCGGCAGGATCGTGAACGGCGGCTGCACCACCGACCTTCCCCCCGAGGTCACCGCCGCGTACGACGCGCCGTTCCCCGACGAGACGTACAAGGAAGGCGCCCGCCAGTTCCCGGTGCTCGTGCCGACGCAACCCGACGACCCCGCGTCCGAGGCCAACCGGCACGCGTGGGAGGTCCTGCACAGCTGGCACAAGCCGTTCCTCACGGCGTTCAGCGACTCGGACCCGGTCACCGCCGGTGGCGATCGGGTGCTCCAGACCGACATCCCGGGGGCGGCCGGCCGCCCGCACACGACCATCCGCGACGCCGGGCACTTCCTGCAGGAAGACCGCGGCGAGGAGTTGGCTCGCGTCGTGGTCGACTTCATCGAGGCGACACCGGGCCGCGGGTAGGCCCGGCCGGGCGCGACACGCGTCCGGATGACAAAACGTAGCGTTTGCAGGCCAGCGCGCAAGGGGGGACGTGGTGCTCGGCATGCGTGACACGACCGAGGCGTCGCTGCCCGTGCGGGCCCGCCTCGCGGACTTCGACTGGCTCGGGCGAATCCTCGCGTGGGTCGTTCCGCTGGGCGCACTGGCGTTCGCGGTGCGGGTCTGGCCGTTTCCCGCGCCCAACGGCGTGGTCCTCGACGGCGCCCTCGGCGGTGGCCGCATCGCGCTCATCGCGCTCGGAATCGCGTTGATCTACCGGGCGAACCGGGTCGTCAACTTCGCCCAGGGCGACCTGGGCCAGGTCCCGGCGACGCTCGGCGCGTTGCTGGTGATCAGTCTGAGCGTCAACTACTTCCTCGCCTTCGCGACGGGACTGGTCGCCGCCATCGTGCTCGGAATCGTCGTCGAGACCCTGATCATCCGCCGCTTCTTCCGGGCCCCCCGGCTGATCCTCACCGTCGCGACCATCGGGCTCTCCCAGGTCCTCATCGGCGCCGGCCTGTTCCTCGCCCAGGCCTTCGGCCAGGACTTCCAGACCAACCGCCTCGACGCGCCGTTCACGGTCAAGTTCGAGTTCGGGAGCACGATCTTCAACGGCAACGACGTGATCGCGATGGTGGCGATCCCGGTCGCCTTCATCGCCCTCGCCGCCTGGCTGCGGCTCAGCAACATCGGCGTCGCGGTGCGGGCGAGCGCCGAGCGCGCCGACCGGGCGTCGACCCTGGGCATCCCCGTGCGGCGCCTGCACACGATCGTGTGGACGGTGGCGACGGTCCTCGCGTTCCTGGGGATGTGGCTGCGCGCCGGCGCCGTCGGGCTCCCGATCGGCACGGTGCTCGGCCCGACGTTCCTGCTCCTCGCGCTGGGCGCATTCGTGATCGGGCGCATGGACCGGTTCGCTGTCATCGCCGTCGCCGGGATCGGCCTCGGGATCCTCGACAAGGCGATCACGTTCCAGCCCGGCAACAGCCCCGCGTTCAACGACGCGATCCTGTTCCTCGTCATCCTCGGAGCGCTCCTCATCACGCGGCGTCCGAGCAGCGGCCGCGTCGGCGCCGAGCAGGTGTCCACATGGCAGGCGGCGCGCGAAGTGCGGCCCATCCCGCGCGAGCTCAAGGGACTGCCGGAGGTCCGCGTGGCCAAGTGGGCGCTCGCCGCTGCGGTGCTGGCGTTCCTCGTGACACTCCCGCTCTGGCTCGACGAGGGGCACATGAACCTCGCCACGGTCATCGTGATCTTCGGGATGATCGGCGTCTCGCTCGTCGTCCTGACCGGATGGGCGGGGCAGGTCAGCCTCGGGCAGATGGGCTTCGCCGGCGTGGGCGCGGCCGTCGGTGGCGCGCTCACGTACAACTTCAACTCGGATCTGTCGATAGCTCTCCTGGCCGGCGGTGCCGCGGGCGCGCTCGCCTCGATCGTCGTCGGCTACCCCGCGCTGCGACGACGAGGCCTCACCCTCGCGGTCAGCACCCTCGCGTTCGCGCTGTTCGTCTCGTCGTTCCTGCTCAATCAGGAGCTCTTCGGAGAGAACGGCGATTCGCCGCTGTTCTTCCCCGGCGGCTGGCTGCCCGGGTTCCGCATCGACCGGAACGCCGTCTTCGGGATCTTCGACATCGAGAGCGAAACGCGCTTCTACTTCCTCTGTCTCATCGTGCTCGCGCTCCTGCTGATCGTCGTGCGCGGTGTGCGCCGGAGTCGCACCGGGCGGGTCCTCATCGCCATCCGCGAGAACGACTCCGCCGCGCGCTCCTACGGCGTCAACGCGACCCGAACCAATCTGGCCTGCTTCGCGCTCTCGGGCTTCATCGCCGCGGTGGCGGGCGTCTTGCTCGTGCACCAGCAGACCGGACTGCAAGTCGGAGCCGGCAACCTGTATCTCCCTGAGCAGAGCCTGCGCGTCTTCTCGATGGTCGTGATCGGCGGCTTGGGGTCGGTCCCGGGCGTGCTGCTCGGCGCGGCGTACGTCTACGGCACCCAGTACTTCCTCCCCGGCCAGTGGCAGTTCCTCGCCACCGGGGCCGGGCTGTTGCTGATCCTGATGGTGCTGCCCGGCGGCCTCGGCGCCGTGCTCTACGACACCCGGGACTGGCTGCTCCGCCAGGTCGCGAAGCGCCGCAAGCTCGTCGTGCCGAGTCTGGTCGCGGATGTGCGCGTCGAAGAGCCGGTGCCCGAGCCCGTACGCGAAGAAGCCGAGGAAGCCGCCGAGCGCGCCCCGGCCGAGGTGGGACCGTGACCGCGCCGGCAACGACGACTGCGGCCGGCCAGAAGCCGGGCAACCGATTCAGCCGGTGGTGCGACAACATCACGGGCGGTGCCGCGCTGTTTCCGCTCGTCGTGCTGTTCGGCCTCAACGCGGTCGACGAGCTCGACCGCACGGCGTTCGGCGTGCTGCTCCCCAACATCCGCGACGACTTCGGCCTGAACACCCAGGGCATCCTGACGGTCGTCTCGTTGTCGTTCGTCGCCGCGCTGATTCTGGCGCTGCCGATCGGGTACTGGGCCGACCGCTACAACCGCGTGAGCATCGTCATCCTCGCCGGTGTGCTGTGGGGCGTGTTCTCCGTGCTCACCGGCTTGGCGGTCTCCGTCGTCATGCTCGTGCTCGTGCGCGCCGGGTCCGGCCTCGGGCGGGCGTTCAATGACCCGGTCCACAACTCGCTGATTCCCGACTACTACGACGTGCCCGTCCGGCCGAAGGTGTACGCCGTCCACCGCTCGGGCAACGCGATCGGCCTGTTCCTCGGCCCGGTCCTCGGCGGCGTGATCGCGCACTTCCTGGGCTGGCGGGTGCCGTTCATCCTGTTCTCGATTCCCACCGCGATCTTCGTGATCCTCGCATTCCGCCTCAAAGAGCCGGTGCGCGGGGCGTTCGAGCGTCGTGCGATGGGCGCGTCGGAGGAGGCGATCCTCACCGAGGAGGCGCCGCCCTCCTGGTCGGAGTCGTGGCGGATCATCTGGCAGGTGCGCACGCTGCGCCGCTTGTTCGCGTCGCTGCCGTTCCTCGCGCTGGCGGTCATCGGGCTCCTGACCCTCGGGTCACTCTTCTACCAGGACGCGTTCGGTCTCAACGAGCTGCAACGCGGGCTCGTCGCAGGGATCGCCGAGCCGGCGTCCATCGTCGGCTTCTTCATCGGGATTCCGATCGCGACGAAGCTGCTCGCGCGCGATCCCGGCCTCGTGCTCAAGTTCCTCCTGATTGTGACGGTCGTCGTCACGGTGGCGTGGGTCGTGTTCTCGCAGGCGCCGAACCTGCCGATCGCGATCGCGACGAACCTCGTGATCTCGGGGTCGCTCGGCTTGCTCGTCCCCGGTATCTACAGCGTGTTGTCCCTCACCATCCCGCCCAAGGTGCGCGCCTTCGGGTTCGCGGTGGCGGCGATCTGGATCGTCCCGGGGTTCCTGCTCCTGCCCATCGTCGGCGGGATCGCCGACTCGTACGGGATTCGAACCGCGCTGCTGGCGGCGGCGCCCGTGTTCGTGACCGGCGGGATCATCCTCGCCTCCGGCGGATCACAGGTCGCGGGCGACATCAGGCGGGTGTGGACGGCGGCGGCCGCGCAGTCCGAGGTCGCCTACGAGCGGCTGCAGGGCACGGTCAAGCTCCTCCTCGTGCGCGGCGTCGACGTCCACTACGACGGCGTGCAGGTGCTGTTCGGCGTCGACTTCGAGGTGGACGAGGGCGAGATCGTCGCGCTGCTCGGGACGAACGGCGCGGGCAAGTCGACGCTGCTCAAATCCGTCTCCGGTCTCGTCGAGGCGAGCGGAGGCGCGATCATCTTCGACGGTCGCGACATGACCCACACCCCGCCTGACGAAATCGCCGCGCGCGGCGTGACGCAGGTGCCCGGGGGGCAGGGCGTGTTCCCGTCGTTGACCGTCGCGGAGAACCTGCGCCTCGCCGGCTGGCTTCAGCGCAAGGACCAGGACGAGGTCAAGCAGGCGACCGACCGCGTGCTCGGCTACTTCCCGGTCCTGGGCGACCGCCTCCACGAGCCCGCCGGCAACCTGTCGGGCGGCCAGCAGCAGATGCTCACGCTGGGCATGGCCTTCATCGGACGCCCCCGGCTCCTGATGATCGACGAGCTCTCGCTCGGCCTCGCGCCCACGGTCATCGCCCAGCTGCTCGAGATCGTGAAGGCGCTCCGCGATCGCGGCACGACGATCATCCTCGTCGAACAGTCGGTGAACCTCGCGCTCACGCTCGCCGACGAGGCGTACTTCATGGAGAAGGGCGAGATCCGGTTCCACGGTCCCACCGCCGAGCTCCTCGAGCGTCCGGACGTGCTGCGATCCGTGTTCCTCGAGGGCGCGTCGAGCGCGGCATCGGCGGAGCTCACGCCCAACGGCGAAGGGGCCGCGCGCGAACGTGCCGCGCCCGTGTCCGGTGACGGCGAGCGCGCGCCGAGCCTCGAGGTCAGGGACGTGTCGAAGCGGTTCGGCGGCGTCACCGCGCTCAACGACGTGTCCTTCGACGTCGCCCGGGCCGAGATCCTCGGCTTCATCGGGCCCAACGGCGCCGGCAAGACAACGCTCTTCGACGTCATCTGCGGCTTCCTTCCCTCCGACGGGGGCACCATCCAGCTCAACGCCGGCGGCCGCAGCCACGAGCTCACGCGTAGGTCGGCGCAGGCTCGCGCCCGGCTCGGCCTCGGGCGCTCGTTCCAGGATGGGCGGCTGTTCCCTGCGCTCACCGTGCAGGAGACGATCGCCGTGGCGTTGGAGACGCACGTCAAGGTGCGCGACCCCATCGCAGCGGCGTTGCACCTCCCCGGCGTGAGGCGATCCGAGCGGCGCGTCCGCGATCGCGTCGACGAGCTCATCGACATCGTCGGTCTGGGCGCGTTCCGCGACAAGTTCGTGCACGAGCTGTCCACCGGGAGTCGCAGGATCGTGGACCTCGCCTGCGTGCTCGCACACGAGCCCGCCGTCCTCCTCCTCGACGAGCCGTCGAGCGGGATCGCGCAGCGCGAGGCCGAGGCGCTCGGTCCGCTGCTCACGCGAGTGCGCGAATCGCTCGGAGCGACGCTGCTCGTCATCGAGCACGACCTTCCGCTCCTGACCTCGATCGCCGACCGGATGATCGCCCTCGACCTCGGCGAGGTCATCGCCGAGGGAGCGCCCGCCGACGTCGTCCACCATCCCGCGGTCATCGCCTCGTACCTGGGCACGACCGAAGCAACCATCGCCCGTTCGGGCGCACAGACCGCCCTACTCACGGACCCGCGACCCGACTGACCGTTGCCGGAAAGGAAGGCACAGATGGCCAAGCACTCTGCTCGCCGAACCAAAGCCGCGCGGCGCTCGTTCTCGTTCTTGAGCGTCATCGTCGCGGTGAGCCTGCTCACAGGCATACTCGCGGCCGTTGCGGCCGCGTCTCCCGAGAGCGACCAGGCAGATGCGCAAAAGAACCAGGCGCTGGTCAAATCGGGGCCGATGACGCCGGAGAAGGCGAAGCTGGTCGGCAAGACCAACGTCGACTTCGGCCCCAACTGCGACACGACGAC
>JBKPDN010000158.1:0-5418 GCA_046727875.1 Actinomycetota bacterium
CCGGCGGACGACGAGCGTCTCGCCCGGCTGAGCCCGCAGGAGCGGAACATCCTCGGCTTGATCGCCGACGGCCTCACGAACCGTCAGATCGCCGAGCAGGTCCACCTGGCCGAGAAGACCGTGAAGAACTACGTGTCGAACCTGCTCGCGAAGCTCGGGATGGAGCGGCGAACGCAGGCCGCCGTCTACGCGGCTCGCCTCGCCGGGCGACAGCCGGAGCCGCCGGAGGTGTAACCGCCGGTTTCGTCCGCCGCCGTGGCCGCGCCCTACAGGTACGCGATCGGGTGGAAGGGCCATTCCCGCTCGGCCGCGTGCAGCCGACGACCCGTGATCGAGAACGGCTCGATGACGAGCCACGCGTCGCGGTCGGCCGTCATCCACGGCTCGGGATCGAAGCGGGAGCGGAAATCGGCGGCGTCGGGGTCGACGTGGTGGAGCGTCCCGCGTACGAGCACCGACCAACCCTGGCGGTGCATCGGATCGATGCTGTCGGTCTCGAACGCGACGTGCATCGACGCCTGGTCGAGGACGTTCCCCGGTCGCGTGCGGATGGCGACCCAGATTGGGCCGCTGGTCTCGGCAAGGCGGTAGTTCACCGGGAGTACGACGGGGAACTCGTCGACCACGACCGCGATGCGGCCGACCTGGGCCTGACGCAGGAGGTCCAGGCACTCGTCGTAGGGGAGTTCCTCGAGCCACGTCTCCGCGTCCGCCATCCCATCACCTCGCTCCGACCCGGATGGTCAGCCCGAACGTACCGCTCACACGGTTCTCGGAGCCGCCTCGGCCCGGGCGGGCGCGTCAGGAAGCCCGATCCAGGGTCATACCCTGGCCCTCGTGAGTGCTCGGCTGCGGAAGTGGCGTTTTGTGGTGCCGATCCTGCTGATCGTCGCGATCTTCCTGGGCAACTCGCTGCGCGAGCGGCTCGCGGCTCGTGCCGCGCCGACGTTGCCGGCGCGGACTCCCGGCGAGGTCGCCGATTGGGCGGCCAGCCTCCACCCCCAGCCGCGGTCGGGGTTCTTCGAGCTGTCCACCAACCTCGGCCTCGGGGACTTCGGCACCGCCAACGGCGAGAGCGGCGGCTCGTTCGTCGGGCTCGCCGCGGGGACGAATCGCGCTCGGGTGTGGGAGGCCGGCGACGGCCGTCGCCGCATCGCGCTGCTGGCGCCCCTCCAGGAGACGGACTGGTACCGCGAGGGCGACACCACGTACGTCTGGCACAGCAACGACGTGCGCGTCACCAAGGTCGACACGCTGTCCGTCACCACGGAGCCGTCAGACGGCTTGATCACGCTGTTGGCCGGAGGCGGAACGGTCGAGACCCCCGACGCTCTCGCGGCGCGCCTGCTCCCGCTGCGGCAGGACTCGACCCGGCTCGTTCTCCACGAACCCAGTCACGTCGCCGGGCGCCCGGTGTACGAGCTCGGGTTGATCCCGGACTCGAAGACGTCCCTCGTCACCGAGGTCGCCATCTCCGTGGACGCCGAGACCGGCTTGCCGCTGCGTGTCGCAGTGGAGACCCGGGGAGGCACCGTCGCGATCCGGAACGAGTTCACCGCGCTGACGCTCCACCGACCCGCCGACTCGCACTTCACCTTCCGGCCCCCGTCCGAGGCGAGAGTGGCCGACGGCGCAACCGTCGTCACGAGCCCGGACGTGTTCGGCGACTGGCGGAAGCAGCACCAACGCGAGGAGGCGATCCAGGACGTGCAGTCAGTCGCCGGTGTCAATCGCTCGCTCGTCCGCCTCGCCACCGGGGGGAAGGGGTGGGACGAGGTCGTGATGCTGTCCGGCTTCCGTCCCTGGCGGCTCGAGCAGCTGGCGCGCACGGGCGAGACCGTGACCGGCCCGTTCGGGACGGGCCAGCTCGTCCGGACGCCGGTGTTCAACCTCCTCATTCTCTCGAACGGGAGCATCGTCGCCGGGGCGGTCACACCGGCGGGGCTGGAGGCCGCGGCCGCGCAAGGCGCGGCGGGGCAGTGACATGAGGCGGCTGTCGTGACCTCAGAGCTCGCGATCGAGACGTTGGGCCTCACCAAGCGGCTCGGCGGAGCGGTGATCGTGGACAACCTCGACCTCGCGGTGCCGCGGGGCAGCGTCTTCGGCTTCCTCGGCCCCAACGGCTCGGGCAAGACGACGACGATCCGGATGCTGCTCGGGCTGATCTTCCCGACGGCAGGCTCGTTCCAGCTGCTCGGCGAGCAGATGCCCGCGGCCGGCGCCAAGGTGCTGCCCGACGTCGGCGCGCTCGTCGAGGGGCCGGCGTTCTACCCCTGGCTCACCGGGAAGCAGAACCTCCGGCGCATCGACGCCGCCGGGCCCGACGGCCGGCGATCCACACGCGGCGCGCGCATCGACACCGCGTTGGCCCAGGTCGGGCTGAGCGCGGCGGCGAACAAGCGATACCGCGCGTATTCGCTCGGGATGCGGCAGCGTCTTGGCCTCGCGGCCGCGCTCCTCCGCAAGCGCAGCCTCCTTGTCCTCGACGAGCCGACCAACGGCATGGACCCGCAAGGCACCCGCGAGATCCGCAACCTCGTGCGCGAGCTCGCCGCCGAAGGCTCGACGGTCTTTCTGTCGAGCCACCTCCTCAGCGAGGTGGAGCAGCTCTGCACGCACCTCGGGATCATCTCCGTCGGCAAGCTGGTGGCACAGGGCTCGGTCGAGGAGCTGCGCGGCCAGGGCGACAGGATGCTGCGCGTCGAGACCGACGACGCCGGGAACGCGGCGCAGGTGCTCGACCGCCTCGGACTGGAGTCCATCATCGTCACGGGCGAGGTCGTCTCGGCCCAGCTCGACGGGCAACGACCCGAGGAGTGCAACCGGGCTCTCGTCATGGCGGGCGTGGGCGTCCGCAGCCTGACCACCGACCGCCGCAGCCTCGAGGACGCCTTCGTGGCGCTGACCGGGGAGGGCTTCGATGTGGCGAGCTGAGGTCGGGTTGCTGTTCCGGCGCGTCCGCACGCGCGCGCTGCTGCTCGTGCTCGTGCTCGTCCCGGCCGCGATCGCGATCGCGATCCGCGTCTCCGGAGGCCCGTCCACGGGGCAGGGTCCACGATTTCTCGATCAGGTCACGAACAACGGCGTCTTCGCCGCGCTCGTCGGCCTGACCATCACGCTGCCGTTCTTCCTGCCGCTGGCCGTTGCCGTGGTCGCGGGCGACTCGATCGCGGGCGAAGCGAACCTCGGCACGCTGCGCTACGTGCTGGCGCGGCCGATGGGTCGGACCCGGCTCCTGCTCCTGAAGGGCGCCACCGTGGCGCTCTTCTGCTTCGTCGCCACGATCGCGGTCGCCGCCGCGGGACTCATCGTCGGCGCCATCCTGTTCCCGATCGGGCCTGTGACCACACTGTCAGGAGACACGTTGTCGCTCGGCGCGGGCATGCTGCGGATCGTCGCCGCGTCACTCTTGGTCGGAGCGTCGCTGCTCGGGCTGGCCGCGGTCGGTCTCTTCATCTCGACGCTCACGGACGCGCCGGTCGGGGCCATGGCAGGCACGGTCGGCGTGGCGGTGCTCAGCGGTGTGCTCAACGCAGTGCCGCCGCTCTCGTGGATGCACCCATGGCTCATCACCCACTACTGGCTCTCGTTCGGCGACGTGCTCCGGTCTCCCGTGTACTGGACCGACATCCTGTTCAACCTCGGGCTCCAGGCCGTCTACGTCGTCATCTTCTCTGCGGCCGCGTGGGCGCGCTTCACGAGCAAGGACGTCCTGGCTTAGCCCGCCGCTTGCGCCGCGGCCTAACTGGCGCCCTCGGTCAGTGGGGCGCGCCATTCGACGACGGTGTCCCCGTCCGGCGACCGCGATGCGGTGAACGTTCCGTGCATCGCCGACGCGCGCTCTTCCAAGTTGCGCAGTCCGCGTCCTGGTCGGGTCAAGATCGGGAACCCACGCCCGTTGTCGGCGACGCGGACAACGAGGTCGCCTCCGGCTACGACGCTGACGTCGACGCGTGACGCGCCGGCGTGCCGGACGACGTTCGACAGCGCCTCCCTGAGGACGGCGAGGAGGTGGTCCGCCATCTTCTCGGGCAGGCCTGTGTCGAGTGGCCCTTCGAGGTGCAGTTCCGGCGTGAACCCGAGGGGCTCGCGCGCCTCGTCAACCGTGGAGAAGATCGCCAGCCGGAGACCTCCGCGATGAGGCGGAGCCTGCAACGCGAAGATCGTGTCCCTGATCTCGCGAATGGTCTCGTCGAGGTCGTCGACGGCACGACCGATTCGCTCGTCTGCATCCTCCCGCGCGCGCGTCGGAAGCGTCGTCTGGAGCGCCATCCCGGTCGAAAAGAGGTGCTGGATCACCTTGTCGTGGAGGTCACGGGCGATGCGCTCGCGGTCCTCGAGCACCGCGAGCTCTTCGATGCGCTGGATCAACCGAGCGTTTTCGATCGCGAGGCCGGCCGCGGCGGCGAGGGCAACCGCCAAGCGCTCGTCCTCCTCGCCGAACTCCGCCGCCCCTCGTTTCTCGGTCAGGTACAGGTTGCCGAACACGGCGTCGCGGACGCGCACCGGCACACCGAGAAACGAGTGCATGGGCGGGTGATTCGGCGGGAAGCCGTACGACTCGGTGTGCGCTCCGAGGTCGCGCAATCGCAGCGGCTCGGGATCGACGATGAGGAGCCCGAGGATCCCGTGCCCTTCGGGAAGATTGCCAATGGCTGCGTACGCCTCCGGACCGACACCCACGGTGATGAACTCGCTGAGGTGGCGGTCGTCGCCGATGACGCCGAGCGCGCCGTAGCGGGCGTCAACTAGCGTGCACGCCGACTCGACGATTTGGCGCAGAACCGCAGGTAGGCTGCGCTCGGAGGCTACGGCGATCATCGCGTCCAGGAGCTCCTGGACGTGCGGGTAGACGTTTGAGAAAGGCAACGGCCCATTCTGTCAGAAGGGCAGGTCCGGCAAATGGTGCGCGTGTTTCTCCTCGACGATCACGAGGTCGTCCGGCGAGGGCTCAAGGAGATGCTCGAAGCCGACGGTGATCTCGAGGTCGTCGGCGAAGCCGGGACCGCCGCCGAGGCGAGGACGCGCATTCCTCGGGCACAGCCGGATGTCGCGGTGCTCGACGTTCGCCTCCCGGACGGCGACGGCGTCGAGGTGTGCCGTGACATTTGCGCGCAGCACCCCGAGATCCGCTGCCTGATGCTCTCCGCGTTTACCGATGACGAGGCTGTGCTCGAGTCGATCGTCGCCGGCGCGTCCGGCTACGTGCTCAAGCAGCTGAAGCACGCCGACATCGTCGACTCGGTACGCCTCGCCGCGGCCGGTGAGACGCTGTTCGATGCCGAAACGAGGGCGCGAGTGGTCCGGGGCCTGGATGGCGACGCGGATGATGACGGCCGCGACTAGAGACCGTTAGGGGTCGTCCTTCAGGGCGCGCGCGCCGTCTCGGGCGATCGGGATGGGGCTGTAGGCCTTGCC
>JBKPDN010000159.1:0-6965 GCA_046727875.1 Actinomycetota bacterium
TACAGCTCGGCGTCGGCGGCGATTGCCGGCGCATCGTGGTCGCCGACGACGTCGACGAGCGCTCGACGGGGCTCATGCGTCGGCGTGACCTCGGTCGGTACTACGGGATGCTGTTCGTCTTCGACCAGCCGTCGACGTCCGCGTTCACGATGTCGGACGTACCCGTGCCGCTCGACATCGGCTTCTACGACGCCGCGGGCCGGCCCGTCGACCAGCTCGAGATGCAGCCGTGCCCGGACAAGACGCCGCCCGAGTGCCCTGTGTACCTGGCGAAGGGCCCGTACCGCTACGCGCTCGAGACGCTCGGCGGCGGCCTCTCCTCGGGGGCGCTCAGCGCGTGTCCGTGATTTCGTCGCCTTCGCGTCGCCCGGCGACGGTGAACACGATCGCGAAATAGAGAGCGAGCGCGGCGTACACGATCAGGCACGCCACCGCGCTCACAAACGCCAGGGGGATCGAGAGCGCGTACAGCGCGGGTCCGACGAGCGCCGACCGGCGGGCGCGCAGCGCGCCCGCGGCGCCGACACCGGGATCGAGCAGCACCGGAACGCGGGCGAGGTACGTCCACACCGCGATGAACGACAGGCCGATCACGGTCATGTTCACGCTGTAGACGGCCGCCGCGATGTGAGAGTTCGTCCCGGACCGGAGGTAGTCGGCGAGCAGCACGGTGGGGAAGGGGAGGAACGCCACCGTGAGCAGGAGGAGCAGGTTGAGGAACAGGAGCGGCCGGTCCACGGCGACGATCTGCTTGAAGATGTCGTGGTGATTGACCCAGAGGATCCCGATGATGGCGAAGCTGACGACGTAGGCGGCGTACGACGGCCAGATGCTGACCAGGTCGCCGGCGAGCTCGCCCTGCGCCGAGTGCGGGGGCCGCACCTCGAGGATGAGCAGCGTGATGGCGATGGCGAACACGCCGTCGCTGAAGGCTTCGACCCGGCTCGTCGGCATTGGCCTCCTCGGTTCCCGCCGCAAGCTCCGGCGCCGATCGTAGGTTCGGCGCGGCGAGGGGCCCTCGTAGTCGTCGTACCCCCTCGCTAGTGTCTGCGTCGATAGGCCACGTCGAAGGTTGCTAGCCTGATCCGTTCCAACCCAGCCTGCTCCTTGCCGTCCGGCTCGCCGGGCGCAGCCGGGAGCCCGCGACCCCTCGAAACGGGTCAGCGGTCCAAAGGAGGTACGAGCCCGTGCGGCCGTACGAGGTCATGATCATCTTCGACGCGGACCTGGAGGAGGAGACGATCCGGGCCGCGGTCGACCGGTTCTTCCAGCTCATCCAGTCGAAGGGCGCCGAGCCCGGGCACGTCGACTACTGGGGGAAGCGGCGCTTCGCTTACGAGATCAACCATCGCACTGAGGGCTACTACGTGGTCCTCCAGGCGAGGGCCGAGCCGCAGGCGATGCAGGAGTTGCACCGGGTGCTCTCCCTGGCTGACGAGGTACTCCGCCACAAGGTGCTCCACGTTCCGGAGCGGGTCTACGGGCCCCCGAAGACGGCGAGCACCAACGCGGCGGACGCATAGGGAGGAAACACCATGGCGAACGGCAACACAGTCACGGTCGTGGGCAATCTGACCCGCGATCCCGAGCTCCGCTACACGCCCAGCGGCGCGTCCAACACGCGTTTCGGCGTGGCGGTGAACCGGCGCTGGATGGACCGCAACACCAACGAGTGGCAGGAGGCGACGAGCTTCTTCGACATCGTGTGCTGGCGCGAGATGGCCGAGAACGTGAGCGAGTCGCTTGCGAAAGGCTCGCGCGTCGTCGTCACCGGCCGGCTCGAGCAGCGCAGCTACGAGGACCGCGACGGCAACCGGCGCAACGTCGTCGAGATCATCGCCGACGAGGTCGGACCGAGTCTCCGGTTCGCCACCGCCCAGGTCACGAAGAACGACCGCCGGGGTGGCGGCGACTTCGGGGGCGGCGGTGATTCCGGCGGCGGGGGCGGACGCGGCGGGGGGCGTGGGGGCGAGAGTCCCCAGCCCGCCACCACCGGCGGCGGGGGCGGCGGCGACGACCTGGGCGAAGAGCCGTTCTGAATCTCCGGAACTCCGAACCTCCGAACCGAAAGACCCAAGAGACGAGCTGACCGACGATGGCGAGAGACAAGAAGAAGAAGTCGCAGGCGGCCGACCGCCGCCGACCGATCAAGAAGAAGGTGTCGATCCTCTCCTCGGAGAGCATCGACTGGATCGACGACAAGGACGTGAGCCTGCTCCGTCGCTTCATGTCCGAGCGGGCCAAGATCCGCGCCCGTCGCGTTACAGGCAACAGCGCGCAGCAGCAGCGCGCCGTCGCGCGCGCGATCCGCATCGCGCGCGAGATGGCACTCCTGCCCTACGCCGTCCGGCAGGTTACGCAGCGCAGCCGCGGCGGCCGGCGGGGCGACCGCGACCGTGACCGCGATCGCGATCGCATGCCCGAAGCCCCGCCGCCCCCGCCCACCGGCGAAGGCGCCGGCGCCCCGGCGCCCGCAGCGACGGAGCCCGTCGAGAGCGCCGCGTCCGAGCCTGCGCTCGAGGTCGAGGCCGGTGCCGGTACCGCCGCGACCGCCGACGCCGGCGAGGGGCAGTCGTGAAGATCGTCCTGCGCGACGACGTCGAGAACGTCGGGCGCAAGGGTGACTTGATCGAGGTCACCGACGGGTTCGCCCGCAATTACCTCGTGCCGCGCGGGCTGGCGATGAAGGCGACCAAGGGCGTCGTGCGCCAGGCGGACGCGATGCGCAAGAGCCGTGACGCGCGCGAGGCGCGTGACCGCGAGGCCGCGCAGGCGCTCGCCGACCAGCTCACGGGGCGCCGGATCGCCCTGCGCGCACGCGCGGGCGAAGGCGGACGCCTGTTCGGATCGATCACCGCCGCCGATGTCGTCGACGCCGTGCGCGAACAGACCGGCGTCGAGCTCGACCGGCGGAAGACGCAGCTCGCCGAGCCGATCAAGGAGCTCGGCGCGATCGACGTGCCGGTGAAGCTGCACCCCGACGTCGACGTGATCCTCAGCGTCGACGTCGTCGCCGAATAGCGCGCGCGAGCGCGCCTCCACGTCCCGAGAGCCCCGCGGCGAGGGCGGCAAACAGGGGTCCCACCTGCGAGTTCGTCGCGCCCCGACGTCCACATCGGGCGTAGCTGTCATACCCCGCCCGCAGAATCAGAGGGACTCGTCCCCAGGGGTTGTGGAGGCCGGAGCCCTGTATCCACAAGGAAATCGCTCTATCGATCCACAGGCCACGCGGACGACGATGCGAGTCCGGAGGTCGACGGAGGGGTCGGCGGCCCAAGGGGGAGCAGCGGCGGAGGCAGTGCTGCACCAGAGAACGACGGGCAGCCGACGCGGCAGGAAGGAGCAGCGTGGTCCAGGCGATTGATGACGCGCGGCGACGCGCAACGGGGCGAGTCCCGCCCCACAACCTCGAAGCCGAGGAGTCGCTCCTCGGAGCGATGTTGCTGTCGCGCGACGCGATCACCGCCGCGATCGAAGGCCACGTCGAGGCGACCGACTACTACAAGCCCGCGCACCTCCATGTGCATGAAGCGGTGATGGCGCTGTACGGCCAGGGAGAGCCGGTGGACCCGGTCACCGTGGCCGAGGAGTTGCGCCGTGCCGAGCTACTCGACGCGGTCGGGGGCCGCGCGGCGCTGCTGAGCATCCAGGCGGGGACGCCGGCGTCGGCGAACGCAGGCCATTACGCCCGCATCGTCAACGAGCTCGCGTTGCTCCGGCGCCTCATCGGCGTCGCCGGCGAGATCGCCGAGATGGGCTACGACACGCCTGACGACGTCACCCAGACGCTCGACCGGGCCGAGTCGATGGTGTTCGAGGTCGCGGAGCGGCGGGTGAGCGAGTCGCTGGCGGTGATCTCCGACTCGCTCCAGACGACGCTCGACCAGCTCGAGTCGATGTACGGCAGCGAGACCGACGTCGTCGGCGTGCCCAGCGGGTACCACGAGCTCGACTCGCTGCTGCTCGGGCTGCAGCGCTCGAACCTCGTGATCGTGGCGGCGAGGCCCGCGATGGGCAAGTGCGTCGCGTGGGACACCCCGATGGTCGATCCCGACACCGGCGCGATCCACACCGTGCAGGAGGTGTACGAGCGCGGTCGCGACCGCCAGAACGTGCGGGTCCTCGCGCTCGGCGACGATCACCGGGTCCGGAGCGTGCTGCCGTCGGGCTTCGTCGACGATGGCGTTAAGTCGGTCTACCGGGTGAGGACGCGCTCGGGGCGCGTCGTACGGACCACGCTCACGCACCCGTTCCTCACGCCGACGGGCTGGCGGCCGCTCATGGAGATCCGAACCGGCGCGCGGGTTGCCGTCCCCCGGGAGCTCGACGCCTTCGGGCACGACGAGATGCCCGAGGCCGAGCTCGTGATGCTCGCGTTCCTCCTCGGCGGCGGGTGCCTCACCGACGCGGCGCCCCTCGTCAGCACCGGGTCACCCTCCGTGCTCGAGGAGCTGCAGCGTTGCGCGGCCGAGCTCAGCGTCACCGTGAAGTCCACGTCGGCCTACGACCACCGCCTCTACACGCGTTGGCGCCGGCCCAGCCAGGTCGCCGACCTGCTCCGCCGCCACCACCTCTGGAGGACGGAGTCGGTCGCCAAGCACGTCCCCGACGCGGTGTTCCGCGCCCCGCGCCCGCAGGTGGCGCTCTTCCTCAACCGGCTCTTCGCCGCCGACGGATGGGCGCCGGTCCATCGGTCGGGACAGCCGACGATCGGCTTCGGCGCGCGGTCCGAGCGGCTTGCCCGAGGGGTCCAGCACCTGCTGCTCCGCTTCGGCGTCGTCGCGCAGCTCCATCGCCGGACCGCGACGCACAAGGGGTGCCGCTTCACGGCGTGGCAGATCGAGGTGGTCCACGCCGATTCCATCCGCCGCTTCGCCGCCGAGATCGGCATCCTCGGCAAGGAGGACGCCGTCGACAGCGTCGTGGCCGCCGTCGACTGCAGCCGTCGTCGCGACAACGCCCTCGACACCGTCCCCGCCACCGCGTGGTCGGCGCCGCTCAAGGCGACGGGCGATCGCACGTGGGGCTCGGTGTCGGAGGAGGCCGGGCACCCGTTCAGCCACCCGTCGATGGTCGGCACGCGGTCCTCCCAACGGGAGACGAAGGCGCTGCTCGCCAACGTGGTCGACATCCGGCAGCTCGCAGTCCGCACGACCTCGGACATCTGGTGGGACGAGATCACGTCCATCACCTACGACGGCGAGGATCACGTGTACGACCTCACGGTTCCGAGCGTGCACAACTTCGTTGCCGGCGACGTGTTCGTGCACAACACGTCGTTTGCGCTGGGCGCCGCCGCCAACGTCGCCGTCGCCGTGCAGCGGCCGGTCATGTTCTTCTCGATGGAGATGGGGAACCTCGAGCTCACCAAGCGCCTGCTCGCCGCCGAAGCGCGCGTCGAGGCGAAGCGCCTGTGGACCGGCAACATCCCCGAGTCGGACTGGACGCGGCTGAGCCACGCCGTCGGACGACTGGCCGAGGCGCCGCTGTTCATCGACGACAACCCGCACTGCACGGTGATGGAGATGCGGGCCAAGGCCCGGCGGGTGCGCGCCCGCCACGGCGACCTCGGCCTCATCGTCGTCGACTACATCCAGCTGATGAGCAACAGCTCACCCCGGCAGGCCGAGAGCCGCCAGGTCGAGGTGGCCGAGTTGTCACGCGGCCTCAAGATCCTCGCTCGCGAGCTCGACTGCCCGGTGATGGCGCTCTCGCAGCTGAACCGGCAGGTCGAGTACCGCCAGGACAAGCGACCGATGCTCGCCGATCTGCGGGAATCAGGTGGTCTCGAGCAGGACGCCGACGTCGTCGCCTTCATCTACCGCGACGAGGTGTACAACCCCGAGTCGGATCAGCGCGGGCAGGCCGAGATCATCGTGTCGAAGCACCGCAACGGCCCCACCGGCCTGGCGCGGCTCGCGTTCAACGAGCGGTTCACCAAGTTCGACAACATGGCCAGCGACTAGCAGCAACTAGCGCGCGGCGGGGAAACGCCGGGCGAAGGTGGCCCGGCGGCGAAAGTAGATCGTCATCACGACGTTCATCACCGCGAGCGCCGCGAACACCACGCCGAACAGGATCCTGCCGTTCGCGAAGTCCGCCACCGCCAGCGTCGCGAACAGGGCGGCGATCACGCTGCGGATGATCACGATGGTGTTGGCGGATCGCATGGCGGTCCTCCCGGTTGGCGTGACCATCGTGACGCACCGAGCGCAAGCTCGTGCCGCGGGAAGGTCAGGGATTCGTGAAGGCGGTACCCTCGCCGCGCGGGAACGAGGAGGCGCTGTGGGTTCCGACCACGTGCTCGTGAAGACCGAAGATGCCTTCACAACCATCACGATGAACCGCCCGGAGCGTCGCAACGCGTTGTCGCTCGAGCTGCTCCACGAGCTCACGGCGGCCTTCCGCGCCGCCGGCGACGGCGACGCCCGGGGCGTCATCCTGGCGGCGAACGGTCCCGTTTTCTCGTCCGGTCACGACTTCCGCGACCTCGCGGGCGCCGATCTCGCCTCGATCCGCGAGCTCCTGGACGTCTGCACCGAGCTGATGCTCACGATGCAGTCGATTCCGCAGCCCGTCATCGCCCGCGTGCACGGCCTGGCCACCGCCGCCGGCTGCCAGCTCGTCGCCACTGCCGACCTCGCCGTCGCGTCCACCGACGCGCAGTTCGCCACGCCCGGCGGCAAGGGCGGCTGGTTCTGCCACACGCCCCTGGTGGCCGTGGGCCGCAACGTGTCCCGCAAACGCGCCCTGGAGCTGGGTTTGACCGGCAGCACCATCGACGCCCGGACCGCCCTCGAGTGGGGACTCATCAACCGGGTCGTCCCGCCCGGTGAGCTCGACGAGGCGACGATCGAGCTGCTGAGCCGCGCGACGCGCGGGAGCCGATCGTCGAAGGGCCTCGGGAAGCAGGCGTTCTACGAGCAGATCGGCCTCGACCAGCGCGCCGCCTACGAGCACGCGGT
>JBKPDN010000160.1:0-7032 GCA_046727875.1 Actinomycetota bacterium
CCCGGAGGCCGAGCGCGGCGGCGTCGGCGGCTCGTTCGACGGCCGACCGGTCGTCGTCCAATTGCCTCCTGTCGCCGTCGCAGGCTCCGGCTTTGCGGCGACGGTCGGCAAAGCCGCCGTCGCCGCGCACAAGATTCGACCCTACCGTCGCGCGGCTTCACCCCTGGTGGTGCATGGCAGGCTCTGACCGTGACCACCGACAGCGGCGTCCCCCCGTCGCCGCCACCGCCCGCCGCGCCCCCTCTGCCCAAGCGTCGCCGTCGCCCGCTCGTCGCCGGCGGGACGATCGCCGGCATCGTGCTCGTGGTGGTCATCCTGGCCGGCGCCCTCATCCGGCTGCCCTATGTGCTGATCGCGCCGGGGATGGCGAGCGCAGTGGACCATGTCGTGAAGGTCGAGGGCGCGCCGACGTACACCCACCGCGGCGAGCTCCTGTTCCTCACCGTCTCGGTCTCGAGCGACCGCCCGAACGCGTTCGCGGTCCTGGCGGGCTGGCTCGACGACGACACCGACGTCGTCCCCGAGGACGACGTGCTCCAGGGCCGATCACGCGCCGAGGACGCGCGGCTCAGCAAACTCGAAATGGCCGACTCGCAGATGACGGCTAAGCGCGTCGCGCTGGAGCGCCTCGGCTACACCGTTCCGGTAAGCGGCCAAGGCGCCGTCGTGACCGCCGTGCAGAAGCGCGCCCCCGCCGACGGCAAGCTCCGCGTCGGCGACGTGATCACCGCGGTCGACGGTCAGCCGGTCACGCTCTCGGAGCAACTCGGACCGATCGTGCGCAGCCGGCCTGCCGGTGAGCCCGTCACGTTCACCGTCCAGCGCGACAGCGCGACCACGGACGTGACGATCCCGAGCCGCGCCACGCCGCAGGGGCCGTGCCAGGGACGCGCCCAGGTCGGCATCTCGACGGCGACGCGGAGCGAGAAGTTCGACTTCCCCGTCGACGTGAAAATCGACACCGGCCGGGTCAGTGGTCCGTCGGCCGGGCTCGCGTTCACGCTCACGATCCTCGAGGAGCTCACACCCGGCGACCTGACCGGCGGCAAGAAGGTGGCGGTGACGGGCACCATCCAGCCCGACGGCACCGTCGGACCGATCGGCGGGGCCGAGCAGAAGGCGGTGACGGCCCGCACGGCGGGCGCCAAGCTGTTCCTCGTCCCGATCGCCGAGGTCAAGGAGGCGCGGAGGCGGGCGGAGGGCATGAAGGTGGTCGGTATCCGGACCCTCGACGACGCCCTGCGGGAGCTCAAGGAGTTCGGCGGGGACGACACGGGCGTGCCTCCGGCTCCGCCCGTCCCGCAGTGCTGAGGGGCTGAGACTCCCCCTAAAGTTGCGCCGATGGCGAACAGCGAGCCTTCCCACCGCGGCTCGGACGACCCACCGCTCACACCCGACCAGATCGAGCAGCACGCCTTCGCCAAGGCGCGCAAGGGCCTGGACGAGAAGGAAGTGCGCGCCTTCCTCCGCCGGGTCGCCGACGAGTTCGCCGCCGTGCACGGGCGAGTGTCCGACCTCGAGGAACAGCTGCGGAAACCGCCCATGCCGTCCCGCGACCAGCTCGTGACCCTGGTCGGCGACGAGGTCGCCCGCACGCTGCACTCGGCCGAGGAGGCCGCCGAGGAGGTCGCGGCCCGGGCGCGCCAGAACGCAGCCCGAACCGAGCGGGCGGCGAACGACGAGGCGGCCCGCATCCGGAGCGCGCAGCTCGAGCAGGCGACCCACGACGCCCAGGCCATCGTGGAGTCCGCCCGCGACCGGGGCCGCGAGATGGTGGCGGAGGCACGGGCGCTGCGTGAGCGCGTGATCGCCGACCTGAACCGGCGTCGCGACATGCTCCGCTCGTACATCGAGCAGCTGCGCTCCGACCGTGACCGCTTCGCCGAGGCGTACCGCGTCGTGCGCGACACCGTGTCCGACGCCAACGAGGTTCTCACCCGCTTCGGGTCGGGGCGGCCGTTCCCAGCCGTCGCCGTCGACGCCGGAACCGCTCCGGCGTTCCCGTCCGACGCCAACGCGCCGGCGGGGACAGCGGCGCCACCGCCCGAGTCGTCGCCCGAGCCCGAGCCGGCGGGCGACGCGCCCAACGAGGCCGGCTCCGCGAGCGCCACCGGCATCGGACTGGGCGAGCTGCCTGGAGGCCCTGAGCCGGCCGCGCCGCCCCAACCCGAACCGGAGGGGAACGGCGCAGAGGGGGCAACACGCGAGACGGTGCGGGAGACAGAACGCGAGGCGCAGTCAGAGCCCGAGCCGCCGCGCGAGCCCCAACGTGAACGCGAGCACCAACCGGAGCTGTTGCACGCCGGGAGGGCGCCCGAAGCTGCGCCTGCGTCTCCATCCGAATCGCAGCCGGCGTCAGACGACGACGGCGACGTCGACGCGCTGTTTGCGCGTATTCGAGCGGGACGGGAAGACGCAGTCGAGAAGGCTCCGACCTTCGTCGACGAGGAAAGTGGCAACCCCGAGCACCGGCCGGCCGGCTCCGAGACCACGTTGACGGAGACGGCCGTGCTCGACGAGCCGGCGCCCGAGGCGCGGCCCGACACCGCCGGCGACGCCGCCGTCCTGGCGCGCCGCGACGAGCTCCTGACCCCCGTCGCTCATGACCTCACGAGGCGGTGCAAGCGCGTCCTGCAAAACGAGCAGAACGAGGTGCTCGACGCGCTCCGCCGCCAGCGCGGGCGCGCCACCTCCGAAAAGCTGCTCCCGCCGCTCCGCCAGCAGGTCGACAGCTGGGCGGAGGTCATGGCCCCCGCGATCATCGAGGCGTACGTCGCCGCCCGATCCGCCGCGTCCCCGGATCGGGAGCCTGTGAACAGCGCTCCGCAGCGCATGGTCACCGGCATGGTGGAGGTTCTCGTGACGCCGCTGCGCGAACGTCTCTTGGCCGCTGTCGACGAGACGCTCGCCGAAGATGCCGAGCCCGACGTGATCGCCCAGCGCATCGGCGCGCGGTACCGCGAGTGGAAAGGCGAGGAGCTCGACAGCCGCATCGGCGATCTCTTGGCCGCGGTGTACGCCCGTGGCGTCTACGACGCCGCTCCCGAAGAGTCGCGCCTGCGCTGGGTCCCGGCCGAGCAGGGCCAGTGCCCCGACGCCGACGACAACGCGCTCGAGCCGACACGGCGTGGCGAGCGGTTCCCGACCGGTCAGCAATTCCCGCCCGCGCACCCAGGCTGTCGGTGCTTGCTCGCCGTCGTGCACGAAGGGCGCAGCTCTGACTGAGCTGCTGACGGCGCGACCGGGAATGCCGGAACCCCGGAAGTAGGCTCCGCCAGCGATGCGCGTCCCGACCGTCCAACGTCGCCGGCGGAATTTCCGCCTTCGCGGGTGGATCATCGCCGGCGTCATCGTCCTGCTGATCCTGCTGTTCAGCCTGCGCGGGCTGGCGGGCTTCTACACCGATTTCCTCTGGTTCGACTCGGTGGGTCAGGGCGCCACGTGGCGGGAGCTCCTCTCGGCCAAGGTCGTGCCCGCGCTCGTGTTTACGGTCGTCTTCTTCGTGATCATGCTGACGAGCCTCCTGATCGCCGACCGCCTCGCTCCCAAGTACCGGTCCATGGGCCCCGAGGACGAGCTCGTCGAGCGCTACCAGCAGTTCGTGACGCCGTACCAGGGCCGCATCCGCGTCGGCGTCTCGCTGTTCTTCGCGTTGATCGCCGGGGTGGGGGTCGCGTCCCAGTGGCAGGAGTGGGTGCTATTCACGCACCGCGTCGACTTCGGCGTCAAGGACGCGCAGTTCAACCGGGACATCGGCTTTTACGTGTTCCAGCTGCCGTTCCTGCGCTTCATTGCCGACTGGCTGTTCGCCGGCCTCGTGATCGTGCTTCTGGTGACGGCGGTTGCGCATTACTTGAACGGCGGCATCCGGTTCCAGAGCCCGTTCCAGCGGGTGACGCCGCAGGTGAAGGCGCACCTGTCGGTGATCCTCGCCGTCATGGCGCTCGTGAAGACGGCGCAGTACTACCTCGACCGCTTCAACCTGGACTTCTCGAGCCGCGGTGTCGTCACCGGCGCGAGCTACACCGACGTCAAGGCGCAGCTCCCGGCGCTCAACCTCCTGATCTTCATCTCGATCGTGGCGGCGGGGCTGTTCATCTGGAACATCTGGCGTCGCGGCTGGGTGTTGCCGATCATCGCCGTCGGCCTCTGGGGCTTCGTCTCGATCGTGATCGGCACGATCTATCCCGCCGGCGTCCAGAAGTTCCGCGTCGAGCCCAACGAGTATCAGAACGAACAGCGGTACATCGAGCGCAACATCGCGGCGACGCGCGACGCGTTCGGGCTCGCGAAGGTCAAGAATCAGAACTTCGACTACCAGCAGAACCTCGACGCCAATACGGTCAACCAGAACATCGCCTCGATCGACAACGCGCGATTGTGGGACCCGAGCGTCATCCAGTCGACCTACCAGTCGCTCCAGGGACTCCAGACCTTCTACAAGATCAACGACGTCGACGTCGACCGTTACCAGGTCGGCGACCAGATGCGTCAGGTCGTGTTGTCAGCGCGCGAGATCAACTCGGGCGAGCTTCCGAGCCAGTCGTGGGTGAACCAGCACCTCGTCTACACACACGGCTACGGCATCATCTCCTCGCCGACCAACGTCGCGGCCGACGACGGGAACCCGGCGTTTCTCCAGAGCGGCATCCCGGTCGCCAAGGACGCGCCGATCTCGCTCGACGCACCCGACCTGTACTTCGGTGAGAACCAACCGGGGTACGCGCTCGTCGACGCCAAGCAACGCGAGTTCGACTACTCGCGGCCGGGCCGCGCCGACGCGACCACCCGCTACACCGGGAAGGATGGCGTCAAGCTCGACAACATCGTCCGCAAGGCAGCCTTCGCGCTGCGCTTCGGTGACATCAACCCGCTCATCTCCGGTCAGGTCGACGGCAACACCAAGGTCGTCTACGTGCGCGACATCAAGGACCGCGTGAAGAAGCTCGCCCCGTTCCTCGACTTCGACGCCGATCCGTATCCCGTCGTCAGCGGCGGTCGCGTGACCTGGATCCTCGACGCGTACACCACGACGAGCCGGTACCCGTACTCCCAGAAGACGTCCGGACCGAGCGACTCCGGCCTCAACCACAGCTTCAACTACGTGCGCAACTCGGTGAAGGCCACGGTCGACGCGTACAACGGCACGGTGAAGTTCTACGTCATCGACCCGAAGGACCCGCTGATCCGGTCGTACCGCAGCGCGTTCCCCGACCTCTTTACCGATTTCAACAAGATGCCGAAGGATCTCCAGGCCCACCTTCGGTACCCCGAGGACCTCTTCCGGGTGCAGTCGGACGTGTACTCGCGGTACCACGTCACCGAGAGCCGCCGCTTCTACCAGGGCAGCGCCAAGTGGCTCCTGTCACCGGATCCCGGCTCGGGCCGGCTGACCCAGGCGCAGCTCCAAGCGGCGGCCCCGACGGCGTCGAACCCGAACGCGAAGGGTGCGACCTCGACCGGCGCGCGCATGCGGCCGTACTACCTGTTCATCAACCTGCCCGGGGAGCAACAGCCGAGCTTCATCATCCTCCAGCCGTTCGTCCCGGTGTCCGCCGGGAACAAGCAGACGCGCCTCGTGTCGTTCATGACCGCGAGCTCCGACCCGAGGAACTACGGCGAGCTGACGGCGTTCGTGATGCCGCAGGGGGAGTCCGTGCTCGGCCCGGTGCAGATCGACAACCGGATCAAGAGCACGCCCGCCGTCTCCCAACAGCTCACGCTGCTGAACCAGCAGGGCTCGACCGTGATCCAGGGCAGCCTCCAGCTGATCCCGGTCGGCAACTCGATCCTCTACATCCGGCCGTTCTACGTGCAGGCGGCGGGGGACTCGAGCTTCCCGCAGTTCCGGTTCGTCGTCGTGTCGTACGGGGGGCAGGACGCCGTCCTGGCGCCCACGGTCAACGCCGGCCTGGACCAGCTGTTCGGCCAGGCACCGGCGCAGCCCCTGCCCGGTGGTGGTGCGGCGCCGACGCCACCGACAACCCCGCCCGCGGGCGGCAACGTGCAGGACCTGCTGAACCAGGCCGCCGCCAAGTACCAGCAGGCGCAGGATGCGTTGCGCGGGGGCGATCTGGGTACCTACCAGCAGTTGATCAACCAGGTCGGCGACCTCATCAGGCAGGCCCAGCAGGCGGCCGGCACGGGCGGGGCCGGGACGACAACGACCACGACGCCGGCCCGCCAGACTGCCGCCGGCGCGGGCTCAGCGGGGCCGTGAGGGCGGTTCGTGGCCCGCACGGCCCCCGAAACGTTGCCGGTGGGAATTGTCGACGGCCGCCCGGGATTGTTACTATCGGCGTAGTGAAAATCCCCGGGATCCCCGTCCCCAGGGTGATCCGGGGCCCTGAGACCGCCACCCGGTAGCGGAGGCGAGGGCGTATGGCTGTCAGCGGAATCGATCTCGGCAAGTACAAGCTCGGCTGGGCCGATAGCACGGACGACTACGCCTTCATCCCGAAGAAGGGCCTGAACGAGGAGATCGTCCGCGAGATCTCGGGCCAGAAGTCCGAGCCCGATTGGATGCGGGATTTCCGGCTGAAGTCGCTGAAGCGGTTCGAGCGCAAGCCGATGCTCGACTGGTTCGCCAAGAACATGCCGACCATCGACTTCGACGACATCTACTACTACCTGAAGCCGACCGACAAGGGCGAGGTCGCCGACAACTGGGACATGCTCCCCGAGTCGATGAAGGCGACGTACGAGAAGCTGGGCATCCCCGAAGCGGAGCGGAAATACCTCGCCGGCGTCACCGCGCAGTTCGAGAGCGAGACCGTCTACCACCGGAACCGTGACGAGCTCGCCAAGCAAGGCGTGCTGTTCACGGACATGGACACCGCGGTGCGCGAGTACCCGGAGATCGTGCGCGAGCACTTCGCCACGGTCATCCCGCCGGGCGACAACAAGTTCGCCGCGCTCAACTCGACCGTGTGGTCGGGCGGCTCGTTCATCTACGTGCCGCCGGGCGTGCACGTCGAGATGCCGCTGCAGGCGTACTTCCGCATCAACGCCGAGAACGCGGGCCAGTTCGAG
>JBKPDN010000161.1:0-14952 GCA_046727875.1 Actinomycetota bacterium
TCGTAGTGATACGAGTCGTACCAGGAACCCAGCCGCGAATTCGGGATCGTGGCCAGGTCGCTCACCGACTCGCCCTTCACCGGGTGACCGGGTGCGTACCGGAGCTTGGCGTTCGGCACCGAACCCAACCCCGACAGGACCCGGTCGACCTCCGCCGCCGTGAACGGCGTCTTCTTCACGAGCACCGTGGCCAGCGCGGACGGGGCCTCGGTGGTCGTGGTCACGACCATGATGTTGCGGGCCGGGCTGTCGACGCCGTCGTGGCGCAGCGCGTCCCGGGCCGTGGCGACGTATCTGGTCGTCCGGTTCGGGCGGGCGTCGTAGTCGAACTCGCCGAACTGGGCCGCGAGGATCCCGTCGGGTCGCAGGTGATCGAAGCTGTCGTCAATCGCCTCGCGGGTGTACAGGTAGCTCTCGGACAGGACGTTGGCGCCTGACGTCGCCGCGTTCGTCGCCGAGTAGCTGTCGGGCGCCGGGTACCAGATCAGCTTGTACTTCTTGCTTTGGCGGGCGAGGTACGACCGCCCCTCGTCCTTGAGGTAGTTGACCTTGGGGTTGTCGGCGAGGTGACCGTCGAAGTCGGCGAAGTCGCGGGTCACCATGCGGTACGTGACGGGGTTGAGCTCGACGGCGTCGATGTGACCCGCATCGAAGTGGAGCGACGCCAGGACCTCGTTGCCGCCGGCGGCGCCGATGATGAGCACGTTCCCTGGTGGCTTCCCGCCGGCGGTGAAGGGAAACGAGCGGGGGTCGCTGTCGAAGCGGCCGAGGCTGGCGGGGTTCCCGTCCCATTTGTAGATCGCCGACCCGAGCAGGCCGTCGTGGATCAGGGTGCGCGCGCCCGGGACGACACTGATCGCGTCGACGCGGAACACCGCGCTCCAATCCCAGTCGTGGCCCGAGTCGGTCAAGTTCGCCTTGCTCTCGTCGGTGCGGTCGTACGGCAGCACGCTCGGGGCTACGACGGCGACGGCCAACACCACCGCCATGAGCGCACCGACCGGCGTGACACGGGACCGTCGGCGCAACGCGATCCGGAACCCGGCGAGCGCCATGATCAGGCCGGCGAGCATGATCGTCGCCGGCGGGCCGATGGACCCGAGGAGCCAGACCACCACCGCGCACGCCAAGCCGGCGCCGAGCAGGTCGGCGAAGTACAGGCGTCCGATCTGGTCCGACCGCCGGCCGAACAACGTCGCGAGCACCACGCCCACGGAGATGAACGACGCGAACAACACCAGGCAGATCAGCACCAGCCGCGCGAGGCCGGCGAACGAGTCCACTGTGCCGTAGTCCCAGAGCGCCAAGCTGTCGGTGCGGGTCACCGCCACGATGAAGTAACCGAGGCCCACGCTCGCCGCGCCGAGGAGCAGGCTCCACATGAGGATCGCGTCCGTCGACGCCCGGCGGAGGTGGCGCGAGATCGCCACGAGCACGCCCCCGGCGCCGATACCCAGCAGAGCCAGACCGATGACGAGGTACGTGTAGTAGTAGAAGAGCTTGAACGAGATGATCCGCGTGTAGCTGACCTCGAGCAGGAGGCCGGCGAAGCTGATCAGGAAGATCTCGATGTGGTAGCCGCGGCGAGGCGTGTCGGCTTTCGCCGGCGCAGTGCTCTCGGCCATGGGGGCGCCACGGTAGCAGTGGCGTGTTCGGCGTTTCGGACGGGCGCGAGCAGCACGACGGCCCGAGCGGCGCCGGCCCCAGCCGGGTCACTACCGTGCTCATCGTGACGACCCGGACGTTTCGGCGCGGCTTGTTCGCGGCCGCACTGCTCGGGCTGGCGGTCCGCCTCGCCTACATCCTCATCGTGCGTCGCGACGTCCTACTCCAGGGCGACCCCTTCTTCTACGACTTCGGCGCGCGCCTCCTCGTCCAGGGTCATGGGTTCATCGAACCCACGCCGTTCATTAACGGCATCGTCGAGCAGAGCGCGAGCCACCCGCCGCTATACCTGCTCTACCTCGCGATCCCGTCGTCCGTCGGGCTCGATACGCCGGTGTGGCACATGCTCTGGTCGAGCCTGCTGGGAACCGGGAGCGTGGTGTTCATCGGCCTCACCGGGAAAGAGGTGGCCGGCCCGCGCGCCGGGCTCGTCGCCGCCGCTCTCGCCGCGGTGTACCCGAACCTCTGGGTCTTCGACGGTTTCATCGTGTCGGAGACCATGGCCATCTTCACGGTGGTCCTCTCCTTGTATCTCGCCTACCGCTACCTCCGCTCGCCGTCGGTGTGGCGGGCGCTCGGGCTCGGGTTTGTCTGCGGGCTGGCATCGCTGGCACGCGCCGAGCTCTTCCTTCTCCTCCCGCTGCTGGTGCTCCCGTGCGTCCTGTTCACGCGCCGAATGGACGCCACCGCAAAGCTGAAGGGACTGGTTGCCGTGAGCCTGGCAGCGCTGATCCCGATCGCGCCGTGGGTCACGTTCAACCTCACCCGCTTCGCCGAACCCGTCTTCCTATCCACGGGGCTGGAGCCGACCATGCTCGGCGCCAACTGCGACGCCACCTACTACGGCGACCTCATTGGCTACTTCACGCCGCAGTGCGTGGAGTCGGCGAACGGAAAGACGAAGCCCGGCGACGACCAGTCGCAGCGCAACGCGGTGTCGCGCGACATCGTTCGCGACTACGTGTCGGCCCACAAGGGGCGAGTCCCGATCGTCGTCCTCGCCCGGTGGGGTCGGATCACCGGCCTGTACCGACCGGCGCAGCAGGTCCGCCTCGACCATGACATCGAAGGTCGAGAGCGCTGGGTCGCTCTCGCGTCGCTCTTCAGCTTCTTTCTGGTCGGCGGGCTGGCGATCGCAGGCGGCGTGATCGTTCGCTCGCGACGGCGGGTACCGCTGTTCCCGCTCCTCGTGCCGCCGGTCATCGTGCTCTTCGCGGTAGCCCTCGCGCTCGGGAGTAACCGCTATCGAGCCAGCGCCGAGGGCGTGCTCGTCATCCTGGCGGCGGTCGCGATCGACGCCGTGATCGGGACCCGCCGTGAACGACAGCGGCAAGGAGACGCCGCGCGCGTCGAGGAACCTCAGACCGATCAGGTCGCGCGAGCCGAGGCCCCGGTATCACGCGGCTGAGCACGCGCACCCCGAGTCGCGGGAACCCTTTGCTACCGTGCCCGAGCGATGGCGCCGGCCCCCGCTGACGTGCCCGAAGAGCCCGCTCCGACCGGCTCATGAGCGCGCGCGTCGCGAGCGAACGGAGCGCAGCGAAGGAGTCGCCGGCATCCGCCGCGCCACGTCGCCGCCGGCTCACGCAGCGTCAACGCAACGCGATCGCGCTGGCGATCATCGCAGTGGCGTTTCTCGTTCCGCTGCGCGGCCTCTTGCGCGCGCAGGGCCCTCCCATGGAAGAGGGCTTCATGCTCGTGTTCCCGGAGCGGGTGCTGAAAGGCGACCTCCCCAGTCGCGACTTTCTCCATCTCTACGGGCCCGGTGGGCTCTGGGCCCTCGCGGGCTGGTTCAAGGTGTTCGGCACGACGCTGATCACCGAGCGGATGTTCGGGCTGCTGCAGCAGATGGCGATCGTGTTCGGCATCTTCGGCCTCGCTCGGTACTGGGGTCGGATCGTCGCCGTGCTCGGCGCGCTCGCGTCGGCCGTCATCATTATCCCTGCCATCGGCCTGACGGCCTTGGCGTGGGTGGGCGCGGTCGGCTTGGCCCTGCTCGGTCTTCTCGCCGGGTTCGAGGCGCGCCGGGCGACGGACGATCGGCGTGCCAGGCGACTCGCCGTCCTCGGCGGTGTGCTGCTCGGACTCGCGCTGCTGTTCCGCCTCGACTTGGTGCTCGCGATCGGTCTTGCCCTCGTCCTGCTGCTTCGGGGCATGGACCAGCATCGTGTCCGTCGTCTGCTCGTCGGGCTCGCGGCCGGCGTCTCGCTGTACATCATCGAGCTCGCGACGTCGGGTCCCGGTCACGTCATCCGCGGGATCATCATCGACCCGATCGTCTACCTGCGCGGTGGCCGCCGGTTGCCGATCCCGCCGTCGTGGAGCCACCTGGATGGGTTTCTCCAACGGGCGGGCGCGCTCGAGCAGCTGTCGTGGCCCGTCCCCTCGCTCACGACGGCGCAACAGCTGTTCTTCTGGTTCGTCATCCTCCTCGGCTCGGTCGCCACGCTGGTGGGCGTCGGCTGGTGGGTGTTCCGCCGCGACACCGGATCGTTCCGAGCTCGCGTCTTGCTCGTCGTCGCCCTCTTCTGTGTCGGCCTGCTGCCCCAGGGCATCCAACGGGTCGACTCGACCCACTTCGCCTGGGTCGGGTGCGTGCCGCTCGGCTTCCTCCCCGTCGCGCTGTTCGAGCTGGCGCGACGGCGGTGGCCGCGGGCCGGGACGCGGGGCCTGGCGCTCGCGAGCGGGGCGAGCGTCCTGGCGCTCCTCTTCTTCGTCCTGCCGTTCTTCACGTTCCGGTGGTACACGGATTACTCGCTGCAGTCGGTCGGCATCCACCGCACCGCGCACATCATCGAGCGCAACGGACGCGTCTTCTATTACGGCAAGAAGGACCGCGCCGACGCCGCGCAGCTCGTCATCGACGAGACGGCGCGCATCTCGAAGCCCGGCGACCGGCTGTTCGTGGGCCCGAAGAACCTCCGCAAGACGCCGTACAGCGACGCCTATCTCTATTACATGCTGCCGGAGCTGACGCCGGCGACGTACTACATCGAGATGGACCCGGGGGTGGCGAACGCCAACGGCTCAGGTCTCGCGGACGACCTCGCGTCGGCCGACGTCGTGATCCTGTCCTCCATCTGGGACAACTGGTCCGAGCCGAACGACTCCCGCAAGCTCGGATCGCGCAAGCCCGAAGAGGTGCTGAAGCGCGACTTCTGCCACGTCGCCAACTACCTCGACCGCTACGACCTGTACCGGCGGTGCCAGAAGTAGAAGTCGCGGGAGTAGGTTACGAACCGTGCGCACGCTCGTGATCACCCCGACCTACGTCGAGGCGGAGAACATTGCGGAGTTCCTGAAGCGGGCGCGCGCCGCCGTGCCCGATGCTGACATCCTCGTTGTCGACGACAACAGCCCCGACGGAACCGCCGATCTCGCCGAGGCGGCCGCCGCCGAGCTGGGCGGCATCGACGTGCTGCGCCGGCCGACGAAGACGGGGCTGGGTAGCGCCTATCGAGCCGGCTTCGCGATCGGCATCGAGAAGGGATACGACGTCCTCGTCCAGATCGACGCCGACCTCTCGCACGACCCCGCCGTCCTGCCGAAGCTGCTGCACGAGATCGACACCGGCGCCGACCTCGTCATCGGGTCGCGCTACGTGCCCGGCGGCGAGGTCCCGAACTGGCCCTGGTTCCGGAGGGCTTTGTCGCGCTACGGCAACCGGTACGGCGCCTTCGTGCTGGGGTCCGGCGTCAAGGACGCGACGTCGGGCCTCCGCGCCTACCGGGCCGACGCCTTGAAGGCCATCGACTTCTCGACGACGCGCGCCAAGGGATACGGCTTCCAGATGGAGACGGCGTACCGGGTGTACCTGTGGGGCGGTCGCATCGCCGAGGTTCCGATCGTGTTCACCGATCGCGTGCGCGGCTACTCGAAGATGACGTGGGGGATCTTCGCCGAGGAGTTGCTGCTCGTCACGTGGTGGGGGCTTCGTGACCGCGTTCGCCGGCTGTGGAGGCGCCTGCGTCAGCGGTAGCCGCGCCCTCCCCCGCGTCGCCGCCTTCCTTCTCCTCGTGGTACTCGGCTTCGACGTTCACGTTCCACACGTCGTGGTCGGCGCCGAAGATGTTCTCGACCGAGAGCATCGCCGTGTACATCGAGTGGTCCTGGTTGTTGTACTTGTGCATGCCGTTGCGGCCGACCGGGAACACGTTCGGCGTGTTCTCAGCGATCCAGCGGCGCATCGTCTCGACGTTGGCCTTGTAGGTGCCGTCGTACATCGGATACGCCTTGGGCATCCGCACGACGTAGCCGGCCTCGACGCGTGACGCGTCATCCAGCAGCCCGATCTCGCACAGCTCCCGCTTCGCCTGCTCGATCAGGTCGGGATCCGGCTTCGTCCACATGTCGTCGCCCTCGTTCACGAAGTACTCGAGGCCCAGGCACGTGCGCCCGTCCTTGACCATGTACGGCGACCACCGCCCGAAGTTCTGAATCCGGCCCACGGCCACGCTGGCATCGTTGATGTAGATCCAGTTGTCGGGGAAGCCGAGCTCCTCCGGCATCACAAGGGCGACGGTGATGAAGTCGCGGTAGCGGAGGCCGTCCGCTGCCGCCTGGACCTCTGCCGGGACGGGCGGGTCCATCGCCCGCAGCAGCGCGCTGATCGGCATCGACGAGATCACGTGGGTGCACTCGTAGCGGGTCGGCACGCCTTCGGTGAGCGTCGTCACGGCCACCGCTCTCCCGCGCGCGTGCTCGATCTTCGTGACCGTCGAGTCGAAGACCACCTTCGTGCCCTTGGCGGTCACGAGCTCGGTGCAGCGCTCCCACATCATGCCGGGGCCGTGCTTCGGATAGTTGAACTCCTCGATCAGGCTCGTCACCTGCTTCGACTTGTCCGCCTTCTGCCGGATGCGCTTCGGCTTGAGCGCCTCCCAGACCGCGCGGAAGAGAGACAGATTCTTGATCCGCTGGGCGCCCCAGTCGGCCTGGATCTCGGTGCAGGGAACGCCCCACACCTTCTCGCTCTGCGTCTTGAAGAAGTGGCGGTAGAGACGCCACCCGAAGCGCGACGCGACGAACCCCTCGAGCGTCGACTTGTCCTTGGGAGGATGGATCCGCACCCACAGGTACGAGAGCCCGCAGCGAAACGCTTCGACCGGACCGAGCGTCCGCAGTGCCTTCATCGGGACCAGCGGGTAGTCGTAGAACTTGCCCCGGTAATAAACGCGGCTCAGGCGCGGGCGCCGCAGGAAGTCGTCGGGACCGAGGATCTCGAACCAGAGCTCCTCCACCGGCTTCACCTTGGTGAAGAAGCGGTGCCCGCCGATGTCGAATCGCCAGCCGTCGCGCTCGGTCGTGCGGCTGATGCCGCCGACGACGGTGTCGGACTCGAGGACGGTCGACGTCACGCCCCGCTTGGTGAGCACGTACGCGGCGGTGAGGCCGGCGGGGCCGGCGCCGATGATGACGACGTTCGGTGATTCCGTCGGTTCGGTCGTCACGCAAGCGGCTCCGAGCTGGCGGGCGAGGGCAGGGATGGACGCGGCGGACGCATCCCGGACGCAACCACAACAGTCTACGAGCCGGGACCACCGAGCCGCCGCACTCGAGATCTCGCATTGGCGCCGTCGCCGCTAGGGCACGTAGACGCCGAGGAACCCGAGGACGCTGTACCCCACGAGCCCGGCGGCCGAGGCCACCAGCACCGGTCGCTCGACGTCGGGCCGGTCGGTGACGAGCGCGACGGCCAGTACCAACGGGAAGGCGCTCATCGCGTAGCGCTCGAACGAGTCGAGGTTCCGCGCCGACAGGTTCACGACGACCATCGCCGCCGCGTACGCGCCGTACGACGACGGCAGCCGCCGCAGCAGCACGAGGATGAGCACGACGAACACCGCCAGCCACACGACGTGCAGCCCCGACCCGAATCGGTCACCGTGGATCAGGTCACCGATCCCGTCGAAGATGCGCGTGAACGGATCGACGAAGCCGCCCCGGTGGGCGCGGTTGTTCTGGATGCTGAGCGGGAGCCACGCATCGCCGTACGCGTACCGGACCCACAACAGGTACAGGCCGCTCCCGACCGGTCCCGCGAGCACCGCCCCGGCGCGCGCCGCGCGATCGCGGACGGACGCGCCGCGCCACGTACGCGCGGCCTCGATCGCGGCCGGCAGCGCGAGCAGCACACCGACGGGACGCGCCAACCCGGCCAATACGCCGAACGGGACCGCCCACGCGAACCGGCGAGTTCGCAGGGCGAGGAACATCGCCACGGTCAAGAGCAGGAACGTCGCTTCCGCGTACCCGAGCACGAGCGCCATCGCGGGCGGGAAGATCGCCGCGAACCACGTCGCACGGACGGCGGTGCGCGAGTCGCCGGTCTCCAGGCGCGTCAACCGGTAGACGAGCCCGCCGAAGAGCAATGCGGAGCCGTTCGCCAGAATCAGGAGCGCGGCGGCGTCGTTGCCGAGGAACAGCACGCCCAGGCCACGGGAGACCAGCGGCACGAGCGGGAAGAACCGCAGCGCACCCGAGTGCACCGCGCCGTACCCGTGCTCGGCGATGTCCCGGTAGAACGCGGCGTCCCAGGCGAAGAGCCCCTGGCCGAGCTGTGCGGGTCGCTTGGCGTTCTCGAGGTGGTCGACCCCGAAGCGCGTCAGCGCGAGCGACCCGACCACGAGCACGCGGGCGAGCACCCACGGCACCACGGCAGCGCGCAGGTCGCGCCGCACGAACTCCCGAACGGTGCCGATCACTTGCGCGGGTAGGCGAGCAGGCCCAGGAACTCCGGATAGTCGTCGTTCGGTTGGACGAGTAGCCGGGCTCCCGGCCGAGCGTTGTTCAGCGCCAGTTGCACGGACTCGCAGCGGCCCTCGTTGCCGCCCCGGTAATTGTTGGCGATGACGTACCAGAGGGCGTGCCCCCGTGCCCGCTCGTCCACCGTCGCCGCGAACGCTCCGATGTCGGCGTTGCGCCGACGCTCCTTGTAGTCGACCCAATCGACCAACTCCGGTGGGTCACCGTTCGGGAACGTCAGCTGGTCGACGCGGAGGTTGCCACGCAGCAGCCGGCTGACTGCCGGGCCCACCTGGTCAGGGCAGTACATGACGACGTCGCCGGGACGGGCGCGGGCGTTGATGACGTCGGCGACCTGCGCTGCCTGCGTGCGATTCTCGAACACACGGCGGGCGCCACCGCCGAGGCCGAACCCGATCACGATGGCGAGGAGCACGACCCGCACTCGGGTGTCCGCGAAGACGGTGATTCCGTAGGCCACGACGAGTGCGAACAGCGGGTACAGCGTCGACGCGTACCGACCGGCGAACGCGCCGCCGGCCAAGAACGTGGCTGCTCCGCCGACCAGCAGCGTGGCCACCCACACCACGGCCTCGACGCGAACTCCAGGGCGCGTCCGCACGTCGAGCTCGAGGCGGAACCGGTCGATCGACCGGCCGAAGACCGCCACGATCGTGAGGAAGACGAGGATGACGAGCAGCGCGTACGCCTCCGAGTGCTCGCCGCCGGCGAAGTCGCGGATCGCGAACGCGAACGAGGCGGTGGGGGCGATCGGGTCTCCCCAGGGCGTGCCGGTGTGCGCCGATTGGTAGAGGAACGTGGGGATCCACGGCAGAAACGTGATGCCCCCGGCGACGATGGCGACGACGGCCGAGCGGGCCGCCCGACGCTTCTCCAGTTCCGCATTGCGCCACGCTCTCCAAACGAGGAGCGCGCCGACCACGGCGATCAGGTAGAGCGACCAGTACTGCGTGTAGAGAAGCAGCGCGGTGATCAGGGCGACCACGGCTTGGCGTCCCAACGACGGTCGCTCCAGCACGCGGCACAGCGCGAGGTAGCCGAGCACCACGAGCAGCATCTCGAGCGCGTACATGCGCGTCTCGGTCGCGAAGGTGATCGCGTACGGCGACGACGCCAGGACCAACACCGCGATCCAGGCGCCGGCCCGCCCGGCGATGCGACGCCCGGCGAACCACATCGGTGGAATCGTCGCCAGGGACAGGACACCGGAGAGCGAGCGCACGGCGAAGTCGCTCGTGCCGAACATGGTCGTCCATGCGTGCAGCATGAAGTAGTAGAGAGGCGGCGCGCCGTCGTGGCGGAGCCAGTCGGGGATGTCGCGCAGCGGCAGACGGGAGATGTTGACGGTCAGCGCCTCGTCGAGCCACAGATCGCTGAAGGTGGCGAAGCGCAGGACCACTCCCACCGCGACCACGAGGACCACCGCGGCAACAATCCACGGCGCGGGCGAGCCTCGGCCGGTCGTGGCGGCGCCGTCCCCCGGGCTCGCGGCGCGCGCGGGTGCCTCGGAGGCAACCTTCATCGGCCGAACGCTAACAGAAGGGATTGCGCAGCCGATGTCGGACGCCGCTTCCCCGCGCTGGACAGGGCCCGACACGATGCGTCACCGTGTTCGGCCCTTCGACACCGGCGAGCAAAGGCGGCCTGGGCGGTCAATGGCCAGCGTGAACACTGCTTCGGGTCACGACGAGTCATCGCGCGGGTACCGCATCGAGATCCTGCTGATCAGCTTCGCGGGGCTGTTGTTGGAGATCGCGTACACCCGGGTCATCTCGTTCAAGCTCTTCTATTACTACACGTACCTCGTCATCGGCCTCGCGCTCTTGGGGATCGGCACGGGCGGCGTGCTCGTGGCCATCTCCGGTCGGCTGCGCCGAGCCTCGACGGACGCCATCATGATGTGGGGTCTGCTGCTCGGCGCGGTCAGCGTCGGTGTCGGCTACCTCGTGGTGGCGGTGGTCCGGACGGACACGGTCGCCATCTGGGACTACGGGACGTGGGACTCCTTCGTCAACGTGGCCGGCCTGCTGGCGATCTGCCTGGCGCTGTTCGGGTCGTTCGTCGCCATCGGCGTGATGATCGCGACCCTCTTCGCGCGAAAGTCCGAGCAGATCGGCCGCCTCTACTTCGCCGACCTGCTGGGCGCCGGGATCGCATGCGCGGTCGTCGTCTCGCTGCTCAATTCGATCGGGCCCCCTGCGACGATCGTCCTCGCCGGCCTGATCCTCGCCGTGACCGGCATCCGCATCGCGTGGCGTCGCCGCTCGCGTGTCCTCTGGGCCGGCGCCGTCGCGGCCGGCCTGCTGGCGGTCGCCGTCGTCCAGCCTTCCTTCCTTCCCGCCCAACGCACCGATTCGTTGAAGGCGGACCTGGGCGATTCGGGGAAATGGAGCGCGCTGTTCCGTGTCGACGTGCTCGACGTCGGCACCGACCAGAAGCTCCTGTTCCATGACGGCCTGGTCGGCTCGGCGATCCACCGGTGGGACGGGAACCCCGCCAGCCTCGGCCGCTTCGACAGCGACCCGCGCTCGTTCCCGTTCACCGCGCGAGGCGCGCCGCCGGGCAAGGTGATGATCATCGGCGCCGCCGGCGGCAACGAGGTCCTGGCGTCGTTGCACTTCGACGCCAACCACGTCGACGCGATCGAGCTCAACCCCGTCACGTACGGGCTCGTCACCGATGACTACGCGGCATATACCGGTCATCTGGCCGAGAACCCCAAGGTCAACTACGTCCGGGGCGACGGGCGGTCGTACCTGGCGCGCAGCGACGGCAGGTACGACCTGATCTGGTATCCCGCGCCGGACAGCTACTCGGCGGCCAACGCCGCCACCACGAGCGCATACGTCCTCTCGGAGAGCTACCTCTACACGAGCGATGCGATCGTCGACAGCCTCAAGCACCTGGCGCCGGGCGGGATCGTGGCCACGCAGTACGGCGAGTTCAACTACGAGGCCCGTCCGAATCGCACGACGCGGTACGTGGCCACGGCGCGGCACGCCCTCGCCGAGCTCGGGATCAAGGACCCGTCGCGCCACATCATCGTCGTGACGTCCACGACCGACGCCCCCAGCGCCGTCTCGACCATCCTCGTGAAGCGCGCCCCCTTCACGCCCGCCGAGGTCGATCGTCTCATGAGCTCGCTGGACGCGGTGCCGGGCGGGACGCTGCGGTACGCACCCGGCCATCCCGTCGCCGGCAACTCGGTCACCGCGGTGGCCACGCTCCCGAGCAACAAGTTGGATCACTGGTTCAACTCGTATCCCTACGACGTCCGGCCCATCAGCGACGACGCGCCGTTCTTCTGGCACTTCACCCCGTTCGGCGACACCATCAGCGACATCGGGCATCCGATCGACAGGAGCGACTTCGAAGTCATCATCGGTGAACGTGTGCTGCTCTTGCTGCTCGTGGTCGCGACCCTGTTCGCCGCCGTCTTCCTCCTCCTTCCCTTCGTCGCCGTGCGCAACATCTGGTCCGCGCTCCCCCGCAAGGGGCGATCGGCGCTCTACTTCGCGTCGTTGGGCCTCGGCTTCATGTTCTTCGAGGTGACGCTCATCCAGCGGCTGGTGCTGTTCCTCGGCTACCCCACGTACTCGCTCACCGTCACGCTTGCCTCGATCCTCATCTTCACGGGCGTCGGAGCCCTCCTCAGCGAGCGCTACAAGCAGCGACCGAGTCTGGTCGTCCCGATCCTGCTCGCCGGCATCACCGGGCTGACGGTCTTCTACCTCTGGGGCCTGCCGGCGGTGACGGACGCGTTGCTGGGCTGGCCCCTGGGAGCCCGCATGCTCCTCGCGTTCGTCGTGCTCGCGCCGCTCGGCGTCTGCCTCGGCGCGTTCATGCCGCTCGGCCTGGGAGCGGTCGCCCGACTCACGCCGTACGACCGGCACTACGTCGCGTGGGGCTGGGCGGTGAACGGGTTCGCGTCGGTGGTCGGAGCCGTGCTCACGACGATCCTCGCCATGACGTTCGGCTTCCCGGTCGTCCTCGTGCTGGCGCTGGCCGTGTACGTGGTTGCCGTCCTCGCGCTGCGCGGCTTGCTGCGAACGAAGCCGGCCGAGCCTCCGCCTTCCGCCGAGGAGACGGTTGCGGTCGAGCGCGACACGAGTGTCGTCGGCGCGGCGAGCCCCGCGCCCTCCTAGCCCTTGTTCTCCTTGAAGTCCCACCACTGGATCTCGACCATCATCGGCAGCAGGTACCGCACGTAGAAGCTCGTGATGGCAAGCATGCCGTGGTCGGTGACCTCCCGGTCGACGATGTCGACACGGTCGTCACGCGCGCGGAACGCCTTGGCCCGGCCGAGCATGTCGTCGAGCTCCTGCTCCGTCGCGACCGAGAGTCCGAAGTGGTCGAGACGCGGGCACTCCATCGGCGGGTCGTCGGCGATGAGGAACACGAACTGCTCGTAGGTGTATGCCGACAGGACCAGCTTCTTCCGGTCGACGGTCTCGGTCGGGAGCTCCTTCCAGCCGAAGACCTCGTCGTAGAAGCGCACGAGGTCGTGGCGGCCCTGCTCGTCGAGGAGGTCGGCCGGCACACTCATGGCCACGTGGTTGAAGCGCGGCGTGCGCGTTTCAGTCGTCATCCTTCGCCTCCGTTCCCCCCGCTCGGGGCGATCATCACCTTGGCCGGGAGCTCGCCTGACACGAGCCGCTCCACCGCGTCGGACAGCCCGTCGAGCGGGACGTCGTCGGACTCGATCAGCACGTCGGTCGGGAAATCCGGCGACGCGAGCAGCTCGAGCGCACGCGGGAACCCGTCGGGGTCATAGACGAATGCGCCGGTGATCACGAGCTCGTTCAGGAGGATGCGGTTGTTGTCGAACCGCGGCCAGTCCATACCCGCGCCGACGAGCACCAGCGTCCCGCCCCGCTTGAGCTGCGACAGTCCCGCCTGCATCGCCGCGGCGTGACCGGAGCACTCGAGCACGGCGTCGAACGGATCGTCCACGAGGTCGAACGGCATGGAGGGCTTGCCCAGCTCGTCGGGCGCGACCACGACCGCGCCCAACCGCTCCGCGAGCACCCGCCGGCTCGGGTGCGGCTCGCTGGCGACGATGTCGGAGACACCGCGGGCGCGGGCGGCGGCGATGCTCAGCGCGCCGATGGGTCCGCACCCCGTGACGAGGATCCGCTGCCCGGCGCTGACGCCGCCACGGGTCAGACCGTGGAGTGCGACCGCGAGCGGCTCGGTCAGCGCGGCGGCGCGCATCGACAACCCCGGCGGGACGCGCAGCAATTCCGGCTCCCGCACGCGCACGAAGTCGGCGAACGCGCCCTGGAACTCGCCGACGCCCGGGTTGCTGCGACCGACGCAGAGCTGTGGCCGGCCGGCGAGGCAGTACTCGCACTCGCCGCAGCGTTGCGACGGCCCGCCGACGACTTCGTCGCCCGGAGACCACGCCGTGACCTCGCCGCCCACTGCGACGACGCGGCCCGAGAACTCGTGGCCACCGATCGAGTTCGGCGCACCCCATCCGTCGACGAACATGTGGAGGTCGCTGCCGCAGACGCCGCAGTGGCTCACCTCGAGGAGCACGTCGTGCGGGCCGAGGTCGGGAACCGGACGCTCCTCGACCACGATGTCGCGCGGGCCTCGGTAGACCGCAGCGCGCATTGCTCCCGGAAGGGCTCGAGTCGCGTTCCCTGACACGAATGTCAGAGCGTAATAGGGTCCAGAGCAACGGGCCCGGCGCGCTGGTCTACTTGTCCGACGACACCGGAGTCGGTGCAGACTTGTCCTGTCGAAAGGGCTGACACCATGAGCGCAGACCTGATCATCCGCGGCGGCACCGTGGTCGACGGCTCGGGGGCCGCGGGCCGGCCGGCGGACGTCGCCATCACCGGGGACCGCATCACCGGGATCGGCGACGGTCTCGAGGGCAAGCGCACGCTCGACGCCACCGGGCACGTCGTCGCGCCCGGGTTCATCGACATCCACACCCACTACGACGCCCAGGTGTTCTGGGACCCGGCGCTGACGCCGTCGTCGTGGCACGGCGTGACCAGCGTGGTCGCCGGCAACTGCGGGTTCTCGATCGCGCCCTGCCGGCCGGACCACCGCGCTCTGATGGTCCACACCCTCGAGCACGTCGAAGACATGAGCCCCGCCACCCTGGAGGCGGGCGTGCCGTGGGACTTCGAGACGTTCCCCGAGTACCTCGACTCCGTCGAGCACCGCGGCACCGTCATCAACTACTCCGCCTACCTCGGCCACACCGCCCTCCGGCTGTGGGTGATGGGCGACGAGGGCTACGAGCGCGCGGCGACCGAGGACGAGCTCCTCGGCATGCAGCAGGTGCTGCGCGAGGCGGTGGCGGCGGGGGCGGCGGGGTTCTCGTCGAGCTCCTCCGCCACGCACTCGGGTGACGGCGGCCGTCCGGTCCCCTCCCGTATCGCCGACGTGCACGAGCTCGAGGTGATCATGGCGCCGATGGGCGAGCTCGGGCGGGGTGTCGTCGAGCTGCTCCCGGGCGAGAAGATCAAGCACCGGGACGTCTACACGCTCCAGCGCGCGATC
>JBKPDN010000162.1:0-5720 GCA_046727875.1 Actinomycetota bacterium
CATGGGGGACGAGCTGCTCACGATCGGGGAAGTGGCGCGCCGGACCGGCGCCGCGACATCCGCGCTGCGCTACTACGAGGAGCTCGGTCTCTTGCAGCCGCACGCCCGGGTCTCGGGCCAGCGGCGCTACGCGCCGGACGCGGTCGGCGTCGTCGGCGCCGTCCTCTCCCTCGCGGACGTCGGCTTCACGCTCGCCGAGATCGAGCAGCTCATGGCCGCCCGCGCGAGCGACCCGAGTAGCTGGCGTGAGCTCGCCCGGCGCAAGCTCTCAGAGCTCGACGAGCGCATCGCCGAGGCGCAGGCGGCGCGCGTTGCGGTCGAGCATGCACTCGCCTGCCCGCACGAGGACATCGTCACGTGCCCGAACTTCCAGGAGTTCGTCCGGCTGCGGCTGGCGGGAAGGCCTCTCGACGAGGTTCACCCTGCCTGACGGAGGTCAGCCCGAGCGCATCTCGGCATCGGCACCTTTGGGCTCGATCAACTGCAAGTGGCCGAGGCACCGTCCGCCGTCGGGTGCTGGACGGGGACAGAGGCTCTTGTCGAAGATCGGTCGGGGTGCGGTGATGCGCTCGCGACACCGGTCGCATTCGTAGACGTAGCCCAGGTCGGCCATGGGCCCCCTTTGTGCGCTGTTCGTCCCGAACCCGCCTCCCTTTTGCCCGAGTGTGCGCCACGCGCAGCGTGAGCACAAGGAAGACTGACGCCATGCCGACGGTCAGGGGCGTCGAGATCGCAGTCCGAGACGAGGGTGACGGCCTGCCGTTCTTCTGGGGCCACGGGCTCGTCAGCAGCATGGAGCACGAAGACCAATGGGTGGTCATGGACTGGGCGCGCCTCGCCCGCCGCTACCGCGTGGTCCGTTGGGACGCCCGAGGCCATGGCCTGTCCGGAGGCGCGCCCGTGCCCGACGACTACCGCTGGGACAACCTGGCCCGCGACCTCATCGCGCTCGCTGATGAGCTCGGCGTCGAGCGGTTCGTCGCCGGCGGTGCATCGATGGGCGCCGCGACTGCACTGCATGCCGCCGTACTCGCACCGCGTCGCGTCACGGCGGTCGTGCTCATGCTCGCCCCGACCGCGTACGAAACCCGCGATGAGCAGGCCGATCTGTACCGCGCCGCGGCCGTGCTCGTCGAGCGACTTGGCATCGATGCCTACCGCGAACAGCTGAGCAATCTGCCTGCGCCTGAGATCCTCGCGGACTTCGCCGACCGCTTCAGTGCGGTGCCCCAGGTGTCGGAACGTCTCCTGCCGTCCGTGCTCCGCGGCGCAGCGAACAGCGACCTGCCGCGGCAGGAAGCGGTACGCGCCGTCATGGCACCGGCGCTGCTTCTTCCGTGGGTCTCGGACGAGGGCCACCCGCTTTCCACATCCCAACGCCTCCTCGAGCTCCTGCCCAACGTCCAGATTCACGTTGCCCATCACCTGCGTGACGTCGCGACCTGGACCGACCGGATCGACTCGTTCCTCGCGCGGGTCGCCGGCTAGCTGTAGATCCCATTCACGTTGGTCAGGCGGCGTTGAGCTGCGACGCCGTTGGTCGGTGACGGAGAGTGCCGTGGGTCGTCAGTCGTTTACGGGTGTCGTGCTCAGCCGATCCCGTGCGGATGCAGGTGGTCTTCGGCGAGGCGCTTGAGACCGACCCGGTCGACCTTGCCGGTGGGGTTCAGCGGCATCTCATCGAGGAACACGATCTCCTCCGGGGCCTTGTAGCCCACCCGCGCCCGGGCGAGCTCGATCAGCTCGCGACTCGTTGGCACGGGCTCGCCCGCCTTCACGGTCACGTAGGCCCGGACGTTCTCGCCGTGCACTGCATCGTGAATACCGACTACGCCGGCGAGTGCGACACCGGGATGCTCGGCCAAGGCACCCTCGACCTCGAGCGGGCTGATGTTCGATCCGTCGTGAACAATGATCTGCTTCTTGCGACCGAAGAACCACAAGTAACCGTCGCCGTCGGCGTGAACGAGATCGCCCGAATCGAGCCAGTCATCGCTCATGATCTCGGCGGTCGCGATCGGGTTCTCCCAGTACCCGATCATTTCGAACGGCGACTTGATCCAAACGCGGCCGATCGTCCCCGCCGGCACCTCTTCCCCGGCCTCGTCGCGAATCGAGATGCTGTACCCCGGGACGGGGCGGCCGATGGAGCCGCGCTTGATGACACCCGAGACCGGGTTCAAGGTCGCAAGGCCAACCTCCGTCATCCCGTACCCCTCGTCGATCGGAAACCCGACGAGATGTGCGAACTCCTCCTGCAGCTCCAACGACACCTTGTCGGCTGCCGCGCGGCACACACGGAGCGACTCGAAGTCGGCGGCGGTGACGTCGTGCTCGCGCACCAACGCTGTCAGTGCCGCCGGGATCATCGTGAGCACGGTGGGCCGCTCGGACCGAAGGAGCGGGAATATCTCGTGAGCGTCGAACGTCCGGGCGATGACGACACGCGCACCGACCGAGAGCGAAGCGAGGGTCCACAGGAACGCGCCGATGTGTGACATCGACGACGCCGGCATCACCACATCGCTGCGCCCCAACTCCAGCGCAGCGGCTGCGCTCGCGCTCATCCACCGAATCGTCTCGTGCGAGTGCGTGACCCCCTTCGCCGGCCCGGTGCTACCCGATGTGAAGAAGATGACCGCGGCATCCGATGGATTGGCCGGCTCAGGTTCTGCCGCCGGATGCGCTCCCGTCGCGAGCTTCTCGAACGTGACACCGTCCGCCTCGGAGTCGCCGTACCGAATCACGCCGCACGACAGGTCGGCGGCGAGTCGGCTGTCGGCTACATCACCGGCCCGTTCGGCGTGAGCGACCAGCGCAGCGGCGCCGCTCACCTCGAGGGCGTGGTCGATCTCGGGGGCCGCGTAGCGGTAGTTGAGCGGCGTCGCCACGAGCCCAGCCTTGAAGCACGCAAGGTAATGGACGACGAGCGCGGGACAATTGGGCATCAACGACGCCAACCGGTCGCCGCGCTGGAGGCCGACGCCGAGGTAGCCGGCCGAAAGCACGGTGCTTGTGTCGTCAAGCTCGCGCCAGGTCATCGAGCCGTCGGCCGACGTCAGCACGACATCGTCGCGATTCACCTCGAGCCCTACTTCGAGAATCGCGCTCAATGGGCGCACGGGCGAGTCGAGTGCACCGCCGTCGATCGGCACCACTCGACGGTATCGCAGGCGTGAGCGCCGCTAGCGCTAGCTGCCCGCCTTCCAGATCGTGTGCTTCGGGTCCGGGTCGCCGTGGCCGGTGGTCCTGGTGAGCATGCAACGCTCGATGAGGAACTCGAACAGCGCCTGGTCGTCGAAGCCAGGTGGTGGTGTCTCCCAACTCCGCTCGTCGAGGAAGACGCGCCCGACCTCGGCGCGTAGAGACGGATCGTCTCGCGTCTCGGCGCTGCCGGTGAGGTAGAACGCATCTTCGTTCTCGGCACACGGGAACGAGTGCATCGCGTATTGGCCATCCCGCGCGAGATCGCCGAGCTTCGGCGAGGGGATGATCAGTGCGAACAGGCCCGCGTCGGTGATCACCGGGCACATCGGGTGCACGCGAGGACCGCCGTCGCGGCGGACCGTTCCGAGAAATCCGAGTCCCACGCCACCGAACTGGTAGAAGAGCGAACGGCCGGCGTCGGCGAGATCGGGGCGGGTCTCACGGAGTTCCGTCCACGTGAGCATCGCGCCGACTCTACGACTCTTCTGTCACTCCGAATCGGTCGATGTAGAAGCGCAGCGCCCGGCGTCGCTCGTCGCGGTCGAGGCCAAAATCGCCGAGGTCGTAGATGATCCCGCCGAACTTGCCGCGCGGATGGTCGTCCATGAACGCGTGCATCGCTCCACGTGCGCGATCGGTCATCGGCTGGCCGGCCAGGTCGTAGATGCGCTCGACCATGGCGACGTCATCGGCCATGAACTCGTCGAACGGCACGTCGATGGACTGATCGGCCGGCAGCGCCTCCCGGTCGTCGACGCAGGCCCGGAGCATGCGCTCGATGCGGTCCGCCCAGTACCCGCCGATGTAGGGCGGGTCGACGCGCTCGTGGCTCAGCCGCGCGGTGTAGCTGATCATCGTGTTCACGGACGTCGTGACCGCGACGGGGTCCCGGTGGGTCACGACGAACGTCGCGTCGGGGAACGTGTTGCGCAGCACCGGGAACTGCTCGAGGTGCTGCGGCGACTTGAGCACCCACCGCTCGCCGCCCCGGAGCCACTGGAGCACCTTGAGGAGGGTGCGCAGGTACTCGTAGTGCGGGGTCTGGTCGTGTGAGACGTAGTAGTCGCGCCAGCTCGGCATGGCCGACGTCGTCTCGAACAGCATGGTCGAGAAGTCGTTCGCCAGCAGCTGGATCTCCTCGTGCACGTGGTCGACGGTCATCTCGTGCATGCGCTTGAAGTACGGCATCGACGTGTTGATGAAGTCGAGCGCGACCTCGGTGCGGGCGATGCGCGGGTCGGGCTCGCCCGGCGCCGGCTGCTCGGCCTCGGGGAGCACCGGCTCGAGGCTCTCCCAGTACGGCAGCGACCGGAGGGCGGGGTCGGCGGCCATGAGGTTGTGGAGGTGCGTCGTCCCGGTGCGGGGCAGGCCGCACACGATGATCGGCGCTTCGATGCGTACGTCGTGGATCTCGGGGTGGCGGCGCAGCAGGTCCTGGACGAGTAGCCGGTTCTTCAGCAGCTGCACGAGGAGCGCGTGGTTGCTGACGACGCCGGGCCCGCTCAGGCCCGCTTCGGTGCGGAATGCGTTGCACAGCACGCCGAGCGGCTCGCGGAAGCGGTCGTCGCCGAAGTCGGACAGGCCGGTCTGGCTCGTAGCCTCCGCCATCAGCGCGTCCGGCGCGAGGTCCACGTCGGCGGCCATCGCGGCCATCGCCGTCAGGATCTCGGTGGTCTCGGGCGAGAAGCGCGGGTTGGCGAGGTCGTCGATGCGGACGGGCGCGGGACGCGCGCTGACCGCCATCGCGTCAGGACCCGGCGGGGACCGGAACCGTGCGGGTGTCGCGCCCGGACCGCAGCACGGTGCCGGGGAGCTCGCCTGTTGTCGCGCCGTCGACCACGATCGCCCGCCCGTTCACGAAGACGCGATGGACACCCGTGGAGCTCGCGAACAGGCGCGCGGTGCCGCCGGGCAGGTCCTCGACCAGATGCACGTCGTCGGCGCCGACGGTCTCGGGGTCGAAGACGACGAGGTCGGCGTGGAAGCCTTCCCGCACCACGCCCCGGTCGCGCAGCCCGAACAACTCGGCCGGCGCCTGCGTGATGAGGTGGACCGCCTCTTCGAGCGGGACGAGCTTGCGGCCGCGGATCATGTCGGCGAGGAACACGGTCGTATACGGAGCTCCGCACATCCGGTCGAGGTGGGCGCCGGCGTCCGAGCCGCCGATGAGCACGTTGGGGTTGTGCCACGCGTCGGCCCGCAGCTTCCACGAGTCCTCGTCGTCGTCGGGCGGCATCGGCCACAGCACCGTGCGCAGCTCGTCCTCGAGGACGACATCGACGAGCGTGTCGAACGTGTCCTGGCCGCGTTCCTTGGCCAGGTCGTAGACGACCTTGCCCTTCAATCCCTCGTTGGCGGTCGAGAACGTGTCTCCGATCTGGTACCGGCCCCACGACGCGAGGCGGCGGAACACGCCCGCCTCCTTCGAGCGGGCGCGCTCGTTCATCCACTGGCGCGTCGCCGGGTCACGCAGCTTCTCCATGCGCTCCGGCACGGGCAGGTTCATGACTTCG
>JBKPDN010000163.1:0-9787 GCA_046727875.1 Actinomycetota bacterium
CCCCACGACTCGCTGACCCTCACCGGCGGCGCCATCGGCCAGGGGCTCCCAGTCGCGACCGGCGCCGCGGTCGCGTGCCCCGACCGCAAGGTGGTGTGCCTCGAGGCCGACGGCAGCGCCATGTACACGCTGCAGTCGCTATGGACGCAAGCCCGTGAAGGCCTCGACGTCACGACCGTGATCTTCAACAACCGGTCGTACGCGATCCTCAACCTCGAGCTGAGCCGGGTCGGTGCCGAGTCGCCGGGACCGAAGGCGCTCGACATGCTCGACCTCTCGCGCCCGGACCTCGACTTCGTCGAGCTGGCGAACGGTATGGGCGTCGACGCCGCTCGGGCCACCACGGCCGACGAACTCGTCGCCGCGCTCGAGCGCGGATTCGCCGCACCCGGGCCGTTCCTCGTCGACGCGGTGCTGCCACCGCGGCTCTAGTCGAACGACCAGCGCGTCGGCGACCCCTCGAAGTCGTCCTCGGTGAGGCTGAACGCCCACGACGGCGCGACGCGGAACGTCGCGTTCACGGCCGGGTCGAGGAAGTCGACGCCGTAGTCGGTCTCGTACTTCTCGTTCTCGAGACCGATGTAGCGCACGAGCGCGTCGTGGTCGGTGACGATGGTGGCGACACCCTCCACGACGACGGGCTCCCATGCGTTGTCGGTGGCAACCGCGCACCGCGGCTCGGCGACCAGGTTGCGACCCTTGCTGGACGCCTTGCTGCTGCTGAACCAGACCGCGTCGCCATCCCACACCCCCCAGACCGGCATCACGTGCGGCCGTCCGTCGGGCCGGGTGGTCGCGACCCAGGAGTCGTGCGAGCGGATCAGCCGCTCCTCGGCCCACGACCACGGCAGCAGGCCGCGACCCTCGGTCGGCCCCTTCGTCCCGTAGCCCGGCATGTACGGACGGCTGGCGCGCGGCTCCGCCATGGTCCCTCCTCGGATCGCGGGGGTGTCGAACACCTGTTCGACCACGGTACACTCGTCGGCCCGTGACCGTGTATCAGACATCCCTCCTCGGCGCCGGCGACCCGGTAAGAGATCCCGGCGCGTCGTTCGAGCGAACCTGGCTCGACGACCGATCGTGGGTCGACGTCGCCCGCGGCTGGCTGCACGGCGCCGACACGCTCCTCGACGCGTTGATCGACACGGTCGCGTGGGAGCAGCACCGTCGCTGGATGTACGAGCGCATGGTCGACGACCCGCGCCTGTCGCGCTGGATCGGCGCCGACGAGCCCGTCCCGCATCAGGCGCTCCAGGAGCTGCGCGGCGCCCTCGAGGCGCTGTACGGCGTCGCGTTCGGCGGCATCGGGCTCAACTACTACCGGGACGGACGCGACAGCGTCGCGTTCCACCGGGACCGCGAGCTCCGCCACCTCGATGACACGCTGATCGCGATCGTCACGCTCGGTGCACGCCGGCCGTTCCTCGTCCGACCTCGCGGCGGCGGCTCGTCGCGCGACATCTCCCCCGCGTCGGGCGACCTGCTGGTCATGGGCGGCCGCACCCAGCACGACTGGGAGCACGGCGTGCCCAAGGTCAAGCACGCCGGGCCGCGCATCTCGGTCACGTGGCGGTGGTCGTCGGAGAACGGTCCCGTCGACCGCACGTAGCCGCAGATCGCGGTCGGGCCTACGCTCGTGCCGTGCGCCAGGCGCTGACCCCGGACGAGTTCGCGGACCTGGTCGGACTCTCGCGCGACGAGGTCCAGCGATACCGGTCGCTGCGATTGCTCGATCCCGAGGACGACGGTCTACTCGACGACGTCGATCTCGTTCGACTGGATTTCGTGCGCCACCGGCTGAGCCAAGATGGGTACGATCCCGAGAGCCTGGCCGCCGCCATCCGCGAGGGTCGCGTCGAGTCGATGTACGGGCGGCGGCTCTTCGACGCCGGCTCACCGCTCGCTCTCGACGACGCGGCGGCGCGAGCCGGTCTCGAACCGGAGCAGCTCCGGCAGCTCACGTCTGCGTTGGGATTCTCTTGGAGCGACGTGTACGAAGCCGACCTGGAGATCCTCGATGTCTTGCGGGTGGCACGCGACGTCGGGCTGCCGTGGGAGGCCATCCTCGGCGTCACACGCGTCATGGGCGACTCGCTTCGCCGCATCGCCGATACGGAGATCCGTGTCGTCCACGTCTACATCCACGAACGGCTGACGGCGGCAGGCGCGTCCCAGGAAGAGGTCGAGCAGCTCGTGTCCAGCATCGAGCAGAACCTGGCTCCGCTCATGAACCCGATGCTCCGGCGCCTGCACAGCGAGTACCTGCTCGAAGCGATGATGGAGGACGCGTTCTTCCATCTCGCGGATTCGGACACGGGCTACACCGAGAGCTTCGCCCAAGGCGGCGAGCTCGGCTCGGTCGAGACGACGATCGCCTTCGTCGACATCGCCTCGTTCACCGCGCTCGCCGAGACGAGCGGTGATGAGACGGCCGCTCGCGTGCTCGATCAGATCGATGCCGTCGTGCGGCCTCTGCTCGTCGAGCACGACGGCAAGCTGGTCAAGCAAGTCGGCGACGGGTTCATGCTCGTGTTCCGCGAGCCGGCGTCGGCCGTGCGGTTCTCGTTGGCGACGCAGGCCGACCTGGCGCGTGACGCCGATCTGCCTGCGATCCGGGTGGGCATCAACGCCGGTCCGGCGCTCTACCGGACCGGTGATTACCTGGGGAGCGCGGTCAACGTCGCGTCCCGGGTCGTGAACGCGGCGATGGCGGGCCAGATCCTCATGACAGAGCCGGTTGCCAAGGCCGCGACCAACGAGGGCATCCCCGTCGAGGAGGTCGGGGTCCGCATGATGCGCGGCATCGACGAGCCCCTCGCCCTGTACCGAGTCCGACCCGGTTGACGATCAGCGGGCGCGCCACTCGGGGGCCCGCCGCTCGCGCGCCGCGGTCAACCCTTCCGTCGCGTCCTCGGTGGCGGCGGCGACGCGCCGCATCGTCTCGCCGAACCGGACCGCCTCCACCCATGGGAGTGAGCGCCCACGCGTCGCGACCTCCTTCGTAGCGCGCGCGGCGAGCGGCGCCGCCTGGAGCAGCCGGTCGGCGAGCCGGCGCGCCTCCGCCATGAGCTCCTCGCGGGGCACGACCTTCCAGGCCAACCCCATCTCGTGGGCACGCGCCGCATCGACGCGGTCGCCCGTCAGCAGCAGCTCCATCGCGTTCGACCAGCCGACGCGGTCGGGCAGCCGCAGCGCGCCCACGATCGTCGGGACGCCGAGGCGGACCTCGGGAAAGCCGAACTGGGCGTCGTCGGAAGCGATCACGAAGTCGCATCGCGTGACGAGCGTGAGCCCGTAGCCGAGGCAGTAGCCGTTCACCGCTGCGATCGTCGGCTTGAAGATCTCGAGGCCGCTCTCGTAGGAGTTGATGGTCGGAATCTCCCAGAACGTGCCCGGCCAGGTGCCCGCCGAGCCGCCGGCGTCGCGCATGTCGGCCCCGGCGCAGAACGACGCGCCGGCTCCGGTGACGATGCCGACCCAGGCGTCCTCGTCGTCGCGGAACCGCTCCCACGCCGCGTTGAGGTCCTGGCGGAGCTCGGCGTTGATCGCGTTGCGAGCGGCGGGCCGGTTGTACGTGATCGTGGCGACGTGTCCGTCGCGCTCGTACAGGACGGTGCCGGCCATGCACAGATCCTATGGTCGCCGTCGCAAGCTCCGGCTTTGGCTAGCCGATGTTGACGAGTCGGGCCAGCCCGATGGCGCGCAGCGCGTCCTGCAGCCGTGCCGTCACGAGCGGCAGCCGGTCGAGCAGGAGGATGACGCCGAACACCGCGAGCAGCGCCGCGGACACGAGCGTGATCGCCCTCGAGTGACGCTTCACCCAGTTGAGCGCAGGCGCGAACCGACCCACGCCCAGACCGACGACCAGGAACGGGAGGCCCAATCCGAGCGAGTAGGCAATGAGGAGCGAGGCGCCCCGCGCCGTCTCGCCTTGCGCCGATGCGACTGCGAGCACCGACGCCAGCACGGGCCCGATGCACGGCGTCCACCCCAGCCCGAAGGCGGCCCCGGCGACGGGCGCGGCGAACGGCCCGAACCGCTCGAGGTGGGGCTGGAACCGGAACTCCTGGTACAGCCGCGGCGTCGTCAGCAGCTGCGAGCCGGCAAGGTAGATCGCCATCAGCAGCACGAGCGCGCCGGACACGCGCGTGAGCGTCTCCTGGTTTCGGAACACGACGTCGCTCACCGACCACGTCGTCAGGAACAACGCCACGAACACCACGGTGAAGCCGAGGACGAACAGCCCGGTGTTGATCGCGATGCGGGTCAGGCGGCGGGCGTCGGGTTCCTCGAGCTCGCCCATCGTGAGCCCGGTGACGAGGCTGAGATACCCGGGCACGATCGGCAGCACGCACGGCGACAGGAACGAGATGATCCCGCCGCCGAAGGCAACGAGCACGTTGACGTTCGACGCCGATACTCCGAGCACGCGCCCGACATCGTACGGGCCGGATGCGGGAATCAGCGGGTCGCGATCAGCGCGAGCCCGGCCAGGCCCAACACGAGGCCACCGACACGCTGCCGGCCGATCCGCTCGTGCAGGACCAGGCGCGCGAGCACCACGGTGGTCGCGGGATACAGCGCGGCAACGGGCGCGACAAGCGACAGCAAACCCCGCCGCACCGCGAGCAGGACCATCGCGTTCGCGCCGACGTCGAACAGACCCGCGCCGGCGACCGGCGCGATGTCGACGCGTGGTACGCGAGCCGATCGGCCGAAGGCGAGCGCGGCGGCGGCGAGCAGCGGTACCCCGGCGCAGCGCGCGATCAGAATCGGCCACATCCCGGAATCGGTCGCGCTCTCGGTGAACAGGATCAGCACGACGCCGAAGCCGATTCCCGATCCGATGCCGAACGCGAGCTCCTGCGACGGAGGGATGGACGGCGCGGGATCGTGCTCCGCGCCACGGCCCACGATGACGACCGCGGTCAGCGCCAGCGCGACGCCGACGAGCGCGAGCGCCGTCGGATGCTCACCGTGCAGGAGTCCCCACGCCACGGGGAGCACACCGCCCCCCACCGCGCTAAGCGGCGCGACGACGCTCATGCGCCCGGCGGCCAGGCCGCGGAACAGGAGCGAGAGCGCGGCGACGCCGACGACGCCCGCGATCGCGGACAGCACGAAGACGTGGGCGTCGGGCAGCTCGTCGCGCAGCGCGACGACGAGCACGATCGCGGCGCCGAGCCCGAATATCTGCGATACCAGGAGCACCGTGATCGTGGGCAGCCGTTGCGACGTGAACCCGCCGAGGAAGTCGCCGCTTCCCCAGGCGAGCGCGACGAGCACGCCCAGCGCGACGGCCATCGTTGCCGATCAGGCGGCGCGTTCGGCCGTCACACGCTCCCGAGCCAGCGCGACGTAGTCGGCGTCGGTGTCGTAACCGACGTAGTGACGGCCGGTCCGCACCGCGGCAACCGCCGTCGAGCCCGAGCCGAGGAACGGGTCGAGCACGACATCGCCCTGATAGGTATAGAGATGGATCAGCCGCTCCGGGAGCTCGACGGGGAATGGCGCCGGGTGGCCCACGCGGCGGGCGCTCGCCGGCGGGATGCGCCACACGTCGAGCGTGGCCTCCATGAACTCGTCGTTCGAGATCGTGTTCTCGAACGGCAGGCCGCGCCGCTCCCGCTCGGGGCGCGACACCGCCCGGTCGAAGCGGCCTTTGCTCGCCACGACGACGCGCTCGGTCAGGTCACGCAGGACGGGGTTGGCGGCGCTGGCGAAGGATCCCCACGCGCACGAGCCGGTCGCGCCGTCGGCCTTGGCCCAGACGATCTCGCCACGCAGCAGCAGGCCGAGGTCGTCCTGGAGGATCGTGGTCACGTCACCGGCGAGCGACCGGTACGGCTTGCGGCCCAGGTTTGCGATGTTCACCGCCATACGCCCGCCGGGCTCGAGCACTCTCCGGCACTCGGCGAAGACGTCACGCAGCATCTCGAGGTACTCGAGGTACGAGCCGGGAACGTGCCCCTCACCGAGCGCGGCTTCGTACTCCTTCCCCGCGAAGTACGGCGGCGACGTGACGACCAGCGCCACGGAGGAGTCGTCGACGGCACGCATGTCGCGCGCGTCCGCGCAGAAGAGGTGGTCGGCTGCCGGGCAGGGATTGACCGTCTCGTCGTCGGACAGGTCGGGCGCCGTGAACCGCTCGTAGAACGGGGCGGCGTCGTGCGCCTCCCGGTTCCCGGCACCGAACGATCGGGTGCGGGTCGCCAACGTCTCTCCTTTGGTCGCCGTCGCAAGCTCCGGCTTCTGCACCGTACCGGAGCGGACCACTGCCGGCGGTGGATCAGCCCGGGAGCACGTCACCCTTGCCGAGCACGTACAGCAGCCCCAACACCAGGCTGGCGGCAGCCGCCACGAGCGACGCCAGCGTGTAGAGGCGGGCGCGCGAACCAGCGCCCGTGAAGCCAAGCGTGCTCGCCACCGCGACGACGCTGTTGGCGGCGAGCAACCCGACGAGGAAGCAAGCGAGCACGAGCAAACCCGAGGCGCGACTGCCGGCGCCGGCGGCGGTGACGAACACGAGCGCCTGCGTGGGTGTCTCGAACCCGATGCCGTGCACCATCCCGACCCCGAACGTCACGCGCCCGCCGTACGTCGGGAGCGGGTCGTCGGGCATCGCGGCGACGTGCCGGTGGCGGTGGCGGTGCGTCGGCACCGTGCCGTGCGGACTCACGCCGACGAGGGCGTGCTGGTGCTCGAGGTCGTGCGGCTCACCCACGGGGTGGTCGTGCTCGTGTTCGATGACAACCGGCGCCGGGCGCGGACGGCGGAGGCGCCGGAATCCGACGAGCAGCAGCATCCCGCGGCTCGGCATCCGGAAGTCGCGCCCGTTCCGCGCCCACGACGCGATCACGAACACGCCGAGCGCGACGAGTGTGACGCCGACGATCCGTTCCATCGCCTCGCCCACCGACACCGGCAAGTGCGCCGACGCCACGATGACCGCCGCTCCGATCGCGAACGCGACCGCGGCGTGGCCGAGCGCGTACAGCGTCGCGAGCGCCATGGATCGCCGCCGGCTCTGCTGCGACGCGGCGATGTCGCTCAGCGCTGCGAGGTGGTCCCAGTCGAAGCCGTGACGAAACCCGAGCGCGAACGCAGTCGCGACGAGCCCGATCTCGAGCCCGGTGTTCGTTCCCAGTATGTTGACGCTCACGACTCGGGCGTCGCCCCGGTTCGCACCTCCGATCGGGCGCGGCGCGCCCGGCTTCCAGCCGGCAGCGACAGCAAACCGAACACGACGCCGGTCACGGCCCACAACGTCAGTGCGCCGCCCGCGCTGGCGAGTCGGAACCGCCAGATGAGCGTGGCCGGCGCGGTCACCGCGTCAGGGGCACCCGGGAGCACCATGTAGCCGACCGCGACGAGCACGATCCACGCCACCGCAGCCGCGCTCAGCCGTACCGGGTCCGCAAAGTCGCGGCGTCGCAACCAGCCGCCCAGTCGGGCGGCGAGAAAGGCTGCGCCGACCGACCACGCAAGCATGGCGAAGTACAGAATCGTCCGCTCGTCGATGGTGTTCGGGTCGCCGACGGAGGGCGGATTGGGCGGGTACTTGGCGAACGGCACGAGGTACACGACGACGAACGCCGTCGCCGCCCACCCGATCGAGCGCTGCCAGTCGTCGCGGCCCGGGAGGCGATGACGGACGGCGGCGAACGTCGCTGCGAACATCACGCCCAGGGCCACGCCGACCAGGATCACCCCCAGGGCGCCGCCGAACGTCTGCACCCCGCGGCTGAACATCTCGCCACCGCCGCCGCCCCGTGCCTCCTCGAGGCGGATCGCGTCGCCGATCACGCGCTCGCCGACGAGCAGGAGGAACAGCGCGCTCGCCACCCCTCCCGCCACGCCGGCGATCACGCCCCGGCGGATGAAGCTGCCCAACATGGGCTCTCCTCTCCGAGTGACTCAGTGACAGGGCACGCCGAGGAAGTGCCGCGAGTCGTGGAAGAACTCGTGCAGCCGGTGTGCCACGCTTCCGAGCGCCGCGCCGTTCTCCGACGTGATCAGGTACACGGCGAGGATCAGCAGCGCGACCAGCAGCCAGGTCCACCCCGGGACCTTGACCCTCTCGAGCTCCAGTGCTTCATCCAATGTGCTCACCTCCTCCCGCGGTCTCGTGTACGTGTACCCCACCGTTGTGGGGATGGCCATGGTCATGGCCGTGACTGTGCGGGTGCGCGTGGAGCGGCGTCGGCTCCCCGACGTGCTCCTCGTACCCGGGAATGGCGACGCGGTAGATGCAGCAGTCGCAGTTCATCCGCGCCTCCCCCTCGACGGCCTCGCGATGTCGTTCGAGCACGAGACGGGCGATGCGAGGGTCGGCACCGAGGTGGCTCCCGTGCCGCACCGTGACGTCGGGATGCTCGGATCCCCACGCGTCGGCTTGCGCGTGGATGCGGTCGACGAGAATGCCGGTGAACAGGAAGTACGGGACGACCGCAACGGTCGTCGCGCCGAGGCGGCGGCAATGGTCGAGCGCCTCGGGCACAGACGGCGGCGCCAGCGAGACGAACGCCGGCTCGACGAACCCGAGCCCGCGCGAGTCCTGGAGCAGGCGGCCGACCTTGTAGAGATCGGCGTTGGCGTCGGGATCGCTCGAGCCCCGCCCGACGAGCACGACCGCGAGCTCGCCGGGGTCGTCGTCGCCCACGGCCTCGCGGATGCGATCCTCGGCGCAGGCGAGCACGAGCGGGTGGATGCCGAGCGAGCGGCCGTAGTCGAACCGCACGCCCGGATGCCGCCGCCGGCCTCGCTCGAGCGCGGCGGGACCGTCGTTCTTCATGTGTCCGGCGCCGAGCAGGACCAGGGGGACCGCGCCGACAGAGGTGACGTCGCGACTCACGAGCGCGTCGATGGCGGTGTCGAGATCGGGCTCGGCCAGCTCGATGAACCCGCAGCCCACCTCGAGGTCGCCGGCGGCGCGGCGGAGCACGTCGGCGAACTGCCAGTACTCCTCGACGCCGGCCGTGGACCTGCTGCCGTGGCCGATCAGGAGCAGCGCGGGACGTGCACTCATGATGCGTTTCCTTCCGAGGAGTGGGCGGCGAGACGGACGAGCGCGTTGACGGCGGCGGCGGCCACCGCGCTCCCGCCCTTCTCGCCGACGTTGCTGATCGCGGGCAGCCCGCTGGCGCGGAGGCGCGCCTTCGACTCGGCGGCGCCGACGAAGCCGACAGGCAACCCGACGACGAGGGCGGGGTCGAAGGCACCGGAGCCGGCGAGCTCCACCACCTCGACGAGCGCCGTCGGCGCGCAGCCGACGACGACGATCGCGCCGGTCGGGTGCGCGGCGGCAGCGGCGCGCATCCCGAAGGCAGCGCGTGTCGGTGCCGATTGGCCAGGCTCCTCGCAGTCGTACGCACCATCGGCGAGGTGGCACTCGGCGGGGACGCCGCTGATGCCGTGGCGGACCATCTCGACGTCGCAGAGGACGGGCCCGCCGGCTTGAAGGGCGCGCACACCTGCGTCCACCGCGGTGTCGCCGACGACCATCGAGGTCGCGAACTCCGGGTCGGCGCTGGCGTGGATCACGCGCTCGACGACCGCACGCGCACCGGGCCCGAGGTGCGAGAGGTCGACACGGGTCTCGAGGATCCGGTAGCTCTCGGCCTCGATCGGGTGGATCACGCGTGCACCTCCTCGATCGCGTCGCGGGGGCAGATCTCGACGCACGCCAGGCAGCCGGTGCAGCGCTCGGTCACGACGTCGGGTCGACCCGGCGCGGCGACGAGGGCGTGCTCGGGGCAGGTCAGGAGGCATGCGCCGCAGGCGGTGC
>JBKPDN010000164.1:0-1480 GCA_046727875.1 Actinomycetota bacterium
CTGCTCGACCATCGCCTTCCAGAGCCCGTCGTCGATACCGCCGCCGGCGTCGACCACGGAGCGCACGCGGGTGGGGGGCGCCAGCCCGTCGAGCAGCTCGCGCGCGCCGTCACGCAACGCGAGCTGATCGTCCGACAGCTCAAAATCCATGTGAATTCGAGGCTACCTGACGTCGCCGTCATTCCCGGGGGTCGGTACGCTCGCAGCGATGACCACCACGGCCGCGACCACGGAGACCGACGCCGGGCGGGTCGATGCGCTCGTCGACCGACTGCTCGCCGAGCACGACCCCGCGGACGAGGTGGCGTTCCGTGGCGCGCAGTACGACCTCGGCTTGGCCTGGGTGTGGTTCCCGCACGGGTTCGGTGGCCTCGACCTGGCGGCGGATCTTCAACGGCGCGTCGACGAGCGCCTCCGCGCCGCCGTGGTCCGGGCCGACGCGATGGAGCGCAACGGGTTCGGGATCTTCCTCGCCGCGCCGACGATCGCCGCCCACGCCGACGACGAGCTCAAGGCGCGGCTTCTCCGCCCGCTGTTCACGGGTGAGGAGCTGTGGTGCCAGCTGTTCAGCGAGCCGGGCGCGGGGTCCGACCTCGCCAGCCTCGCGACGCGCGCCGTCCGCGACGGCGACGAGTGGGTGGTCAGCGGCCAGAAGGTCTGGAACACGCTGGCACACCGCGCTGATCGCGGGATGCTCGTCACGCGTACCAACCCGGACGCGCCCAAGCACCGAGGGCTCACCTACTTCGCGCTCGACATGCACGCGCCCGGCGTCGACGTCCGCCCGCTGCGCCAGATCACCGGCGAGGCCGAGTTCAACGAGGTGTACCTCACCCACGTGCGCGTCCCCGACGCCGACCGCATCGGCGGGCTCGGCGACGGGTGGCGCGTGTCGCTCACCACGCTGATGAACGAACGCGTGAGCATCGGCGGCGCAGTGGCGAGCCGGAACTCCGGTCCGATCGGCGACGCGCTCCAGGTCTGGCGCGACCATCCCGAGCGTCACGATCCGGTGCGACGCGACCGGCTGGCCAAGCTCTGGATCGACGCCGAGGTCCTCCGGCTCACCAACGCCCGGGCGACCGCAAACCGAAAAGCGGGGACGCCCGGACCCGAAGGCTCCGTCGCCAAGCTCGCCTTCGCGGAGACGAACAAGTGCATCTACGAGCTCTGCATGGACGTGCTGGGCGCCGACGGGTTCCTGTACCCGAGCTACGAGATGGTGCGCCCCCAGGAGGCGAGCCTCACCGGCGGGGGCGATCCCCGCAAGATGTTCCTGCGCTCGCGCGCGTACTCGATCGAGGGCGGGACGTCCGAGATCCTGCGCAACGTCCTCGGCGAGCGCGTCCTGGGACTTCCGGGCGAGCCCCGCGTCGACAAGGACCTCGCCTGGAGCGAGGTCCCACGCAGCTGACCTGCATGCTGAGGTGAAGGAGTCCGACATGAGCGAACCCCCGGGCGTACTCCGGTACGACGAGAA
>JBKPDN010000165.1:0-1683 GCA_046727875.1 Actinomycetota bacterium
TCGTCGAGGCGCTGCCAGTTGAACCGCCGGCGGTCGTTGTAGTCGGCGAGCTTGTCGAGTTGGACCAGCCCGTAGGCGGCGCCCAGCTCGGACGGCTCGAAGTTGTACCCGATGGCCTCGAAGAGGAAGACGAGGTCATACGGAGTGCCGTCGGCCAGCGGTCCGAAACGGTCCTTCTCATTCTGACGCGAACCGAAGAGGTACGTCTCGGAGCGACGACCCCATCGGCGCAGGGTGAGGCAGCGGTCCAGGAGGCTGTCGTCGTCGAGCCCGACGAGGCCGCCGTTGCCGGCGGCGGTGATGGCGTGGCCCCGGGCGAAGCTCGTGACGGAGATGTCGGCGCGCGTGCCGGTGCGCGTGCCGCGCAGCCATGCGTCCAACACGTCGCAGCTGTCTTCGACGACGGTGAGGCCGTGCGCGTCGGCGACCTCCCGGATGCGGTCCCAGTCGGGGATGTTGCCGACGAGGTTCGGCGCGAGGATCGCCCGGGTCCGGGGCCCGATCATCTCCTCGATGCCGGCCGCATCGATCTGGTACGTGTCCGCCTCGACGTCGACGAAGGCGGGCACGATCCCGGACTGCACGAGCGGTGCCACATCGGTCGCGAACGTCACCACCGGAGTGATGACCTCGTCGCCCGGCGCCAGATCGAGCAGATCGATCGCCAGGCGCAGCGCCGACGAGCCCGAATTGACCATCACGCCGTGGCGTTTGGCGAGCAACTCGGCGACCCGGTGCTCGAAGTCGCGGACGTGCTCGCCGATGGCGAGGTTGGACTTGCGCAATGCCGCCACGACGGCGTCGATCTCGCGTTCGTCGTGAACGGCGCCCGGATCGGGCAGCCGCCGCCGCTGGGGCCGCGTGGTCATGCCCGGGCAGGCTAGGCGTCGCCCATGTGACAGCGCCTGCACGTCGCTTCTCTCTTGGGTTCGCGATTCGCGGCGCACGGGTCGCAAGTGCGCAGAATCCGGATCGCCGAACGGTTCAGGTCAGGAGTCGACCAAGACCTTGTTCCGGTGATCACGTCATTTCGCGCGCTACCACCCCTGTGCGGCTGCGGTCAGGTGCGGCTGAGAACAAGCTTGGTGGCTGGTTCCAGCCAGGCGTCGGCGGCTTGGTCCCATGGGACGATGGTGGTCGGGATCGCGAGTGGGTCGAGCGCTGCGTCGTGGATGAGGTCGAGCACGGCGGGTAGGTATCGGCGCGAGTCGGCCCGGGAGACGTGGAACGTGACGCCTCGGGTGTACATCTCGAGCAGCGGGACCGGAGTCGCTGCCGCGAAGTAGATCGCCACGCTGGTGCACGTGCCGTACGCCTCCGTGGAGCGCAGCGTGCATGCGAGTCCCACCTCGTCGCCGGTGTTGTCGATAGTGATCGGAGCGCTTGGGAACCGCCTGGGCCATGGCCCTTCGAGGTGTTCGACGTCGGCGCCGAGGGACTCCGCCGCCGCGCAGCGCTTCGAATCGGTGTCGACGTAGCGGACCCGTTCCGAGCCGAGAGCGATCGCGGCCGCTATTGCGTACAGGCCGATCGAGGCTGCGGCGCCGCCAACGACGAGTACCTCGGCGCCGGGCCGCTCGGCGAGCTGTGGGCCCACCGTCCGGTAACCATCGACGACGTTGTCGGGCAGCGTGCACAGCATCGTGGCGGGGAATCGATCCGGTGCGGGCACAAGGAGATGGT
>JBKPDN010000166.1:0-3059 GCA_046727875.1 Actinomycetota bacterium
ACTCAGCGACGCCAAAATCAGAAGCCGGTACCATGGGGGTAGATGTCCAGCCTGTGGCCGCGGATCGAGCCGCTCCTGGCCAGGGTCGAGAAACCAGCTCGCTACATCGGGATGGAACGAGGGGCAGCGGCGCCGGCCCACCGGCCCGGCGACGTGTCCTGGCTCCTCGTGTACCCCGACACGTACGAGGTGGGGCTGCCCAACCAGGGGCTCCAGATCCTCTACGAGATCCTGAACGAACGCGACGACGCCGTCGCCGAGCGGTCGTACGCGCCCTGGGTCGACCTCGAGGGCGAGTTGCGCCGGACCAGCCTCCCCTTGTTCTCGGTGGATACCCACCGCGCTGCCGGCGACTTCGACGTCATCGCGTTCAACCTCTCCGCCGAGCTCGTCTACACGAACGTCCTGAACTGCCTCGACCTCGCCGGCGTGCCCGTCCGGAGCGAAGCGCGCCGCCCCGACACCCCGGTCGTCGTCGCCGGTGGGCATTGTGCGTACAACCCCGAGCCCATGGCCGACTTCGTCGACGCGTTCGTCATCGGCGACGGCGAGGAGGCCGTCGGCGAGATGACCGACGTCATCGGGGCATGGAAGCGCTCGGGCCGCACGACCCGTGAGGGCGTCCTGCGCGAGCTGGCCGCTATCCCGGGCGTGTACGTGCCCGCGATGTACGACGTCGAGTACGACGGCCCGTTCATCCGGGAGGTGCGGCCGCGCTTCGCCGACGTGCCTGAGCGCGTCGACAAGCGCACGGTCGCCGACCTCGCGGACTGGCCGTACCCGAAGCGCCAGCTCGTGCCGCTGGTCGAGGTCGTCCATGACCGTCTCAACGTCGAGATCTTCCGCGGGTGCACGCGGGGATGCCGGTTCTGCCAGGCCGGCATGATCACCCGGCCGGTGCGGGAGCGGCCGGGTGATCAGGTGCGCACGATGGTCCAGGAGGGCCTGCGGCGCACCGGCTACGACGAAGTCGCGCTCACGTCGTTGTCGAGCGCCGATTTCTCGGGCATCGACGGCGTCGTCGCCGACCTCGTCAACGAGCAGGAAGGCACGGGTTGCGTGAGCCTCTCGCTACCGTCGCTGCGCGTCGACGCGTTCACCGTCGAGATCGCCAGCGAGATCCAAAAGGTTCGCCGAACCGGGCTCACGTTCGCACCCGAAGGTGGAACGTGGCGGATCCGGCAGGTACTGAACAAGCTCATCACCGAGGAGGACCTCTACGCCGCGGTCGAGGGTGCGTACTCGCAGGGGTGGCGGCGGGTGAAGCTCTACTTCCTCGCCGGCGTACCCACCGAGATGGACGACGACACGCTCGGGATCGCCGAGCTCGCTCGCAACGTCGTCAAGATCGGCCGCCGGTACACGAAACAGGCGAGCTGCACGGCCTCGGTCGGCGGCTTCGTGCCCAAGCCGCACACGCCGTTCCAGTGGTTCGGCCAGAACGGCGTCGACGAGCTCGCGCGCAAGGTCGCGCTGCTGCGCGGCGCGGTGCGCAAGTCTGGCGTGCAGCTCCGCTGGCACGATCCCGCGGCGACCTTCGCCGAGGGCATCGCCAGTCGGGGCGACCGCCGCGTCGGACGCGTGATCGAGCGGGTCTGGCGCGCCGGGGGCACGTTCCAGGAATGGAGCGAGCGCTTCGACCTCGACCGGTGGCTCGACGCGATGGCGGTCGAGGGGCTCGACGCCGACTGGTACGTGACGCGCCACCGCACGGCGGACGAGATCCTGCCGTGGGACCACATCTCGGCCGGTCTGCACCGCGATTTCCTCTGGCACGACTGGCAGGCCGCGCTGCACGAGCACGGCCTCCCCGATTGCCGGTGGACGCCGTGCTACGACTGCGGGGTGTGCACCGACTACGCCCTCGAGCACGTCGTCGCGTCGGCGGTCGCGCCGGCGGGCGGCAGCCAGGGGACGGGACAGGACCTCAGCCGCGGGGGCGAGACACCGGTCGAGTTCCTCGGCGTGCAGCGGAAGGCCACGACCGGTGCGCGGTGACGCCGGGTTCCCGGTGCGGCTCCGCTTCACCAAGCGGGGCAAGGTGCGGTTCATCTCGCACCGCGACGTGGCGCGAGCGTTCGAGCGTGCGTTCCGCATCGAGCAACTCCCGCTCGCGTTCACGCAGGGCTTCGCGCCCCGGCCCAAGGTCAGCTTCGGGCTCGCGCTCTCGGTCGGCCACGAGAGCGACGCCGAGTACCTCGACGTGCAACTGGCCGAGACGGCGCCCCTCGACTCGGTCGCGGGGCCGTTGTCGGACGCGCTGCCCGACGGCATCGACGTGACCGGCGTCGCGGCGCTCGCCGACCGGGCCCCTGCGTTGCAGGAGTCCGTCACCGCGGTGCGCTACCAGGTCACGGTCACCGGCGCCGGCGACCGAGTGGTCGGCGCCGACGAGCTGTCCACCGTCGTCGACCGGGCGCTCGCCCGGCCGGCGCTTCCCGTCACGAGGACCCGGAAGGGTCGCGAGGTCACCGAGGACCTCCGGTCTATCGTGCGGGTCATGACCGTCCAGGGCGTCGACGAGCTGGGTCCCGTCGTCGACCTCGAACTGTCCACCCAACCGCGGGGCGCCCGGCCTCACGAGCTGCTCACCGCTGTCGACGACGATCTCGTCGACCGCCGGGTGCTGCGCACCAACCAATGGATCGAGCGCGGCGGCGCGCGGCTGGAGCCGCTCGAAGCCGACGCGCGTCAGCGCGTGCCGGAGGCGCGCGCATCATGAGAGAAGGATTCCATGTCCGACGACACCACTGCCGAGGCCCGTACGGCCTCCGGCGAACACGACGCGAGTGCAGCGCCGGCCGAAGGGGCCGGCAAGCCGGCTGAGACCACGAAGCAGACATCGGGCGACGGCGGTGGCGCCTCGCCCGGGGGCGGTGCGCCGAGGCGGCGCCGTCGCCGCGGCTCTCGTGGCGGTCGCAACCGACGCAAGCCGAAGAGCACCGCCGCGCCCGACGGCGCCGCGGCCAAGGACCCGTCCGAGACGGGCGAGGACTACACCGACGCCGCCGCCGATCGCGGCATGACCACCGAGGACGTCGCCGCCGACGCACGCGAAG
>JBKPDN010000167.1:0-3512 GCA_046727875.1 Actinomycetota bacterium
CCTCGCCTTCGCCGCGCCGACGACGAACTCGTACAAGCGGCTCGTGCCGGGCTACGAAGCGCCGGTGAACCTCGTGTACTCGCAGCGCAATCGCTCTGCGTGCGTGCGCATCCCCGTGTACTCGAAGAGCCCCAAGGCCAAGCGGCTCGAGTTCCGGCCGCCCGACCCGTCGTGCAACCCGTACCTGGCGTTCTCGGCCATGCTCATGGCCGGCCTCGACGGCGTGCAGAACCGCATCGAGCCGCCCGACCCGCTCGATAAGGACCTCTACGACCTGCCGCCCGAGGACATGGCGAGGGTCCCCCAGGTGCCGGGCTCACTCGACGAGACCCTGAACGCGCTCGAGGCCGACCACGACTTCCTGCTCGCCGGCGGCGTGTTCACGCAGGACGTCATCGACACGTGGCTCTCCTACAAGCGGGAGAACGAGATCGACGAGCTCCGTCTCCGCCCGCACCCGTGGGAGTTCTACATGTACTACGACATCTAGGACGTCTAGTCGCAAGCTGCCGCGCGCGATGGCTTGCGCGCGCCGACTGCGCCTCGATGTGCGCGACACCGCGGAATCTCGGCGAACTGCTCCTACTTGCACATAATTTTTGTTCAGAAACGCGTCGCGTCCTGCTAGAAGACAGGACGACACACACGCACCACTGCTAGCAGCGAGGGAGGGTTCCACTCACAGAAAGCAGGAGGGCGAGGATGCGATTCTGCAAGTCCTGCGCAGTCCTATTCGGCTTCGTAAGTCTTGTTCTCTTCGGTACCGGCGCCGCAGCCTGGGCCGGTCCTGGCGATACCAGTACAACGTTCACCCTCACCAGCGGAACGCTGGCGATCAGCGTTCCGGGGAGCGCCAATCTCGGTAGCTTTGCCACCGGCAGCACGCTGGTGTCGGGCTCCCTCGGAGGGATCACCGTGGACGACACGCGCGGTGCGCTCGTCGCGCAGTGGTCCGCGAGCGTGGCGTCCACCGACTTCACGACCGGCACTGCCACTGCCAACGAGACGGTGACCAAGACCAACGTCGCGTACACGACGGGCGTTGGCAGCTCGACCGGTACCGGCACCTTCGTCCCCGTCGGCGCGGCGTCGCTCGCCGTCCCGGGGGTGGCGGGAACGTGGGCCGGCGTCGGCAACAACTCGACATCTTGGAATCCGACGGTGGCTATGACGCTGTTGGGCTCACAGGTGGCGGGCACGTACTCCGGCACGATCACGCATTCGGTTCTCTGATCGGTCGACGACCACGTCAGAGAGGCGCCGTGCGTTGGCGGGCGAAAACGTTGATGGCGTGGGTGGCCGTGGCGATGCTGGGCGGCTTTGTCGCCCCGCACGCGGCGGCCGCCCAGTCCGCCTCGAACAATGTGGGGATTCGCCTCCTCGATGCACCTGTCAACCGAGCTGATGACCCACGGGCGCGGGTCTACATCGTGGACCAACTCGCGCCCGGAGCCACGATCCATCGCCGCATCGAAGTGGCGAACGCCACCTCGGACCGCCTCACCGTCCAGCTGTACGCGGCGGCAGCGCAGGTCGAGCAGGGGGAGTTCAAGCCCCTCGACGGGCATACCGCCAACGACCTGAGCGGCTGGACGACGGTGACGCCGTCGTCGGTCGACCTGGCGCCGAATACCAAGACCATCGCCACGGTCGACGTCGCCGTGCCCCCCGATGCCACGGGCGGGGAGCGCTACGCCGCCGTCTGGGCAGAGCTTCCGCCGACGCAATCCCATGGCGTCACGAGTGTCAACCGCGTCGGTCTTCGCATGTACCTGTCGATCGGTGGCGAGGCCGAGCCGGCATCGGACTTCGCGGTCAACGACCTTCGCGCCGGGCGTGACACAGCCGGGCGCCAACTGGTCACCGCCGAGGTCACCAACACGGGTGGCCGCGCCGTTGACGTCGCCGGCCAGTTGCAGCTCGCGAGTCCCGGTCTCAACGCCGGCCCGTTCCCGAGTACCGGCGCAACGACTCTGGCACCGACCCAGCAGGCAACGATGTCGATACCGCTCCGGCCGCAGATCTCGCGAGGACCGTGGGACGCCACGCTGACGGCCACCTCTGGCACCCTCTCCCGCACCGCCACCGGCCGTCTTCTCTTCGTCGGCGCGCCACATAATGCGGCTGCCGGCGGTTACGGATGGTTGCTGTGGCTGCTCCTCGCCGTGCCCGCCGCGGTCATCATCCTCGGCGGAATCCTCATCGCGCTCCAGCGTCGGGCGGCCTCGCCGGCTGCGTGAGTGCGGTGGCTTTGGAGCCGCCGAAGGCTAACGTCGGTGACCGGGCGCTCGACTGCGACGCTCAACCTCGTGCGGGGCTTCCGATGCAAATCATCAGATGGCACGCGAACCGGATGGACCGCGCATGATCCGATTCATCAGCCGCCCTCGTCTCGCGCTCGCGCTCGGCGCGGTCGTCGCCGCCTTCACCGCCAGCGGATGCTTCGGCGCGCCGCCACCACAGGAGCCGCCGCCTCCACCGCCGCCGGCTTCGTGCCAGAGCACCGGCGCCACGTCGACGTCACCGGGCACGAACGAGCCGGCGCGGCCGCCGTCGGACCAGCCCATCCCGCCCGAGCAGGCCGGCGCGCAAGCGCGCGAGGTGGCTTCCACGACCGACGTGCGCACCAAGAACGGCGAGATCCCGATCGTGACAGTCGAGGAGCAGGGCGGGAAGCCGGTGATCCAGTCGACGCCGGTGCGCACGCCCGACGAGGCCGCCGCCGTCGCTCAGGACAAGGCTTCCGGCGGTGATCTCGTTGCGGTCGATGTCGACAAGCCCGTGACGTCGACGTCGTTTGACCCTCCGACGGATCCACGATTCGGTGAGCAGTGGTCGTTCAACGAGGTCCGGTACGTGAGCGCGTGGAACACCGACAACACGCAGGGCGCCGGCGTCACCGTCGCAGTCGTCGACACCGGCGTGCAGCAGAACCATCCGGACCTCGGATCGAGCCAGGTGCTTGCAGGCAACTCGTACACGGGCGGCAACGCGGAAGTGGACCCCAACGGTCACGGGACTCACGTTGCCGGAACCATCGCCGCGCTCAGTAACAACGCGACTGGGATCTCCGGCGCGGCTCCCGCTGCGAAGATCCTCCCCGTGCAGGTACTCGGCGCGGATGGAAAAGGGTTCTCTTCGGATGTCGCCAGCGGCATCGTGTGGGCAGTCGACCACGGCGCCCAGGTTGTCAACCTGAGTCTGGGGGGTGGCGCGAACGCTGGGGAGCAGAGCGCGGTGGAGTACGCGCACGCGCACAACCCTCCAGCGGTGGTGGTCGCGGCCGGTGGGAACGACGGGACGTGTGGTCCTGCTTCGTACCCGGCGGCCTACTCGACGCAGGAGAGCAACGTCATCGCCGTCGCGGCGACGACCAATGCGAACCCGCCCGGTCACGCCTCGTATGGAACGACCGGGGACTATCTCGACCTCTCCGCGCCAGGTGGCGCGGGCTGCGGTTGCAACAACTCGTCCATCGACGTCCTCTCGACGTGGAACGACGGCGGCTACAG
>JBKPDN010000168.1:0-2839 GCA_046727875.1 Actinomycetota bacterium
GCGGGGGCCGGCGTGTGAGCGCGCTGATCTGGGGCGAAGGCGATCCCGAGATCGTGCTGGTGCACGGTGGAGCGCAGAACGCGCACACGTGGGACACCGTGGCGCTCGCGCTCGACCGGCCGCTCGTCGCGATCGACCTGCCGGGTCACGGGCACTCCGACTGGCGTGACGACCGCCGCTACTGGCCGGCCGACAACGCCGAGGATGTCGCTGCCGCAATGCGCACGTTGGCGCCGGCGCCCCGCCTCGTCGTCGGCATGTCGCTCGGGGGGCTCACCGCAATCGTGCTCGGTGCGCGCCACCCCGAGCTCGTACCCCGCCTCCTTCTCGTCGACGTGACACCGGGTGTCGATCGCGAGAAGGCGGCGCCGATCGCGGCGTTCATCGCCGGGCCCGAGCAGTTCGCGTCGTTCGACGAGATCCTCGAGCGGACGGTCGCGTTCAACCCGACGCGCACGGAGTCGTCGTTGCGCCGCGGGATCCTGCACAACGCCCGCGAGCACGACGACGGCAGGTGGACGTGGCGCTACGACCGGTGGCGGCTCGGGGAGGGCGAGGACGTACCCGACTTCCGCGCGTTGTGGGAGGACGTGTCGAAGCTCACGATGCCGCTGCTGCTCGTGGTCGGTGCCGACTCCGGCGTGGTCGGCGACGAGGACGTCGCCGAGCTCCGACGACGTCAGCCCGATGTGCGCGTGGAGACGGTGTCGGGTTCCGGCCACAGCGTGCAAGGTGACCGGCCCGTCGAGCTAGCCCGCCTGATCGAGGGCTTCCTCGCCGGTTGAGGTCGACTCTTCGGTGCCGCCGCGCGTCGGTGACGAGCTCGTCGGCGTTCGGCATGCTGTGGCACCGTACCGGACCCGTGCCGAGGACCAGCCCGTGAACCCACGCCAGGAGGCGTTCGACCGCCTGGGTGGCGCCTACGAGACCCGCGTGCTCGAGCCCTCCCCGCCGCCCGTCACCGAAGGACAGTGGCTCGCCGACGACCCGGTGGCGCGTGGCACATCGCCGGACGGCAAGCCGATCGTGTCGCCGGTAACGAGCGGCGATGTGACCTGGGACGACCTGTGCCGTCGCGATCCGGGGCTCGCGGCGTGGTGTGCCGACCGCTGGTTGGGCGGGTGGCGGCCACTCCCCCCGCTCCCGGCCCGCGACCGGATCGCGCTCACGCGACGCGCCTGGCACATGCTGGCCGAGCACGTGCTGGCGCGCGCTCGGTACGACGCCAACGGCAAGATCGGCCTGCGCTTCACGCGCGGGGGCGTGGGCACGCCTTGGTTCCGCCGCTCGTCCGGGGACACACAGATCCGGATCGACCGCACGAGCGTCGTCGTGCATCGCGGCGACGTGACCGACGCCGCTGCCATCACGAGCGTCGGCGCCGCCGCCGCGCTGGCCGGTGCCAAAGCCGGCGCACCCGCGGACGTGTACACGCCCGCGACTCCGCTCGAGCCCGACGCCGCGCTCGCGCTCGACGCCCGCAGCGCCGAGTTCCTGGGCGCGTGGTTCGGGTTCTCGGCGTCGGTCCTGGAGCAGCTCCGAGCAGAGGCGGGTCGCGGCGACCAACCGTCACGGGTCCAGCTGTGGCCCGAGCACTTCGACCTCTCGGTCGACGTCGGCGACGAGGCCGACGGCGGACGCGGCACGTTCGGCGCCTCCCCGGGCGACGACGACCATCCCGATCCCTATCTCTACGTCACGCACCGGGGTGACGTCGGCGACGACGAGTACTGGAATGAGACCCACTTCGCGGGCGCGCGGCTCACGATCGCGGCGTTCGCGGACGCTCGCGACCAGCGCTCGACCGCGCTGGAGTTCTTCCGGCGAGGTCGGGAGCTACTGCGCGCGTCGCCGAGCGGGCCGTAACCGGAGCGTCACGGACGCCGGCCGCGCACCACGAACAGCGGGTCGTCGGTCGTGGCGACCCGCTCGTCGACCACGTCGCCGAAGCCGCTCTCTTCGAGGTAGGAGCGCACCAGCCGGCGATGACCGTCGTCGTCCGAGCCGAGCCACAGCGCGACCGCCTTCGTCGGGAAGCAACGGTTCGAGAACGACACCACGACCGGACCGCCCGGCTCGAGCACCCGGCGAACGTCGGCGAACACCTCGAGCGGATGCACGAGATACTGCACGCTGACCGCGCACGCGGCGGCGGCGAACGACTCGTCCGGGAACGGCAGGCGCGGCTCCTCGTTCAGGTCGTGCACCAGGTACTCGTCGAGCTGCGGGTTCGCTGCCATCTCCTCGGCGTTCATCCCGACCCCGACCACCCGACCGAGGCCCTCGGGGAGGTGAGAACGCCAGGACGACATGAGGTCCAGGACCGGGCCGCCGGGCGGGAAGCACGCCGCGTACACGTCGCGGAGCGCTTCGATCGCCCCCGGCTCGATGTGCACGACCTTGCGGGCGACCGAGTAGAAGCGAGCGTCGTCCGAGGGGTCGATCCTGGAGAACGGGTCGCTCACCTCGTGGCGACGGGCGGGAGCGCCGCCATGACATCGTCGAGGGGCGCGTGGTCGGCGCTGTGATCGTCGAGGTGCTCGTAGCGGACCTCCGAGCCCGGTCCGATGACGAACGTCGCCCCGAGTTGGTTGACGCGGCGCCCCGCCTTGTGGATCCGGTGGCCTTCGGCCCGCGCCCGCTTCGTGCCCTCACGGCTCCGGCGGTCGGTGAGCAGGCGGAAGAAGCCGACGCGGCGCACGGACGCGGCGCGAGCGGCCGCGGCGTCGTCGTCGACCAGCACGGGGAACGGCACATCCTCGTCGACGACGAAAGCCGCCGCGTGGCGCACGCTGCCGGTGCCGATCGCCACGACTTCGGCGCCCCGCTGCTGGATCTC
>JBKPDN010000169.1:0-11600 GCA_046727875.1 Actinomycetota bacterium
GCCGCGCTCACCGTCGGCATCTCCGACGTGAAGGCGCGCGAGATCGGCAAGTTCCTCAAAGGCCTCGGCCTCAAGGGCGTCTCCCACCAAGTCCAGGGTCAGCAGCTTCGAGTGTCGGGCAAGAAACGCGACGACCTCCAAACCGCCATCGCCAGGCTGCGCGAGACCGACTTCGGCATCCCGCTCCAGTTCACGAACTTCCGCGACTAGGGACCGCGCCGGGGGCACGACGGGCAAGGTGGCGCCGGGCCGAGGGCCGACGCCGGATCCATCGGCGCCGGCGAGTTTGAGCGAATCGGGCTTCGCCGAAGGCGAAGGCGATGAGTGAACTGTCCGAGTCCGCCGTCGATGAGGTCCGGCGGCGGCCCGGTCCAGGCCACCCGTCGTCTCGAACGCCGCGGTCACGTGCGCGCGGGCGTCGTGAAATGGACGCGGAGAGGCCCGGCCCGGGGTGGGCAGAGCCGGCCGTCCGTGGTTCGGTGGGCGAATGTCAGATGGCCTGCGTGCGGTCGAAGCTGCGGAGGCGGGCGATGCGCTCCTCGGTGGGCGGGTGGGTCGAGAACAGGTTGGCGAAGTTGACCTTACGCCCGGTGAGCGGGTTGATGATGTACGCGGTGGCCTCGGCCGGGTTGACGTCCATCGGGGTGCGCTTGGCGGCGGCCTCGATCTTCTGGAGGGCGCGCGCCAGCGGCTCGCCGTCGCCAATCAAGTGCGCACCGGACGCGTCCGCCTGGTACTCGCGGGAGCGGGAGAGCGCCGCCTGGAGCAGGCCGGCCGCCAGCGGGGCGAGGATGGCCATCGCCAGCAATCCGATGATGTTGCCGCCCTCGTCGTCGCCACCGCCGAAGATCGCGCTGAACATCGCGATCCGGGCCACGAACGTGATCATCAACGCAACCGCGGCCGCAACCGACCCGATGAGGATGTCGCGGTTGCGCACGTGCGACAGCTCGTGGGCGAGCACGCCGCGCAGCTCCTCGTCGTCGAGCACCTGGAGGATGCCCTGCGTGACAGCGACGACCGCGTGGTTGGGGCCCCGGCCCGTGGCAAAAGCGTTGGGTTGCGCCTCGGGCGAGACGTAGAGCCGCGGCATCGGGATGCCGTCGCGCCGGGCGAGGTCCTCGACGATCTCGTAGAGGCGGGGGACCTCATCGCGGCTGACGGGCTTGGCCCGGGCCGCGGCGACGGCGATCCTGTCGCTGAACCAGTACGTGCCGCCGACGAAGACAAGCGCCAGCACTGCGCCGATGACCAGGCCGCCGGTCCCGAAGATGGCACCGATGCCCATGAAGAGGGCGCCGAGGAAGGCCAGGAGGATGAAGGTCTTGAAAGTATTGGTGAACGCGCCTCGCATCTCACATCACCTCTCGTTCGTGCAACGCTCCGGTCGGGGGGAGCGTTCCCGTCGGATCGTAAGGGTTTCGTGAACGGCCGAGAGGTCGGCTACTGCCAGATGATCAGCAGCACGAGGCCGCCCGTCACGACCAGCGCCGACGCCAGCCGGGCCCGTCCGAGCCGCTCGTGGAGGAACAGCCAGCCCGCCCCCGCGCCCAGCACCACCGAGGACTCACGGAGGGCGGCGACGTAGCCGACGGGAGCCAGCCGGGCCCCGGCGAGGACCATCGAGTAGGCGAGCGTCGAGCAGACCCCGCCCACCACGAACCGGCGCCATTCCCGTCGCAGCGCGGGACCGAGCCGCGGCCCCCGGCCCGAGACGACGAGGGCGACGCTCAGCGCCGCGCCGGCGCCGAGCACGATCGCGATCCCGTACCCGAGCCCGCTCGACCGGCGGGCGCCGGCGGCGTCGAGCGTCGTGTAGGTGCCGATGGTCGCGGCGGTGATCCCCGCCCACAGCAGAGCAATCCGCGACACGCCCGGGCCGACCAGCGAAGCCAGCCCGCCGACGATGATCGCGATGGCGAGCCACGCCAGGGGCGGGAGCGAGTCGCCGAGGAACAGCACGCCGCCGACGGCGGCGACGAGCGCGCCACCGCCGCGGGCGAGCGGGTATGCGAAGGAGAAGTCGCCGTGGTGGTACGCGCGGGTCAACGCGACGACGTAGACGACGTGGATGACGCTCGACGCGGCCAGGAACGGGAGCGTGTCGGCACCGGGTCGATCGACAAACAGGAGCACTGGAAGGAACAGGATCCCGCCCGTCAGGTACAAGCCCCACGCCGCGACCAGCCGGTCAGCGCTGGTCTTGACGAGCAGGTTCCAGGCCGCGTGCAGCGCCGCCGAGCCGAGCGCGAGGAACGTCGCCGCGACCACAGCACATTCTCTCTCTGGTCCGCCGGTCGCAAGCTCCGGCTCCTGCGGCGACGGCTGGCAAAGCCACCGTCGCCGCGGTCAGTCGTAGTAGCCGGAGTGGAAGTAGATGCAGGGGATGCCCTCGGCGCGGAACATCGCGACGTTCCTGCGGTCGTCCTCGATCGCGAGCTTCAGGTCGAAGCCGTAGCGGCGAAACTCGGCGACCGACAGCTGCTTGAAGTCGCGCGAGACCTCGTAGTCACCCCACGGGCGCATCACGAGCACGTCCCAGCGAATCTGGTAACGCTGGAGCCAGGCCTCGGTGAGGTGATGGACGCGCTCCGGCCGCGCCGTGAGCAGCACGATCGCCAGCGACGGGTCGAGCAGGTCGAGCAGCACCTTGACCTCTTCGATGACGGAATCGTCACCGCACGCGTCGAAGAATGCCCGCCAGTCTCGGCGAGGCGCCTCGATGTAGTGCTGGCGGCTGGCGGCGTCCGACAGCACGCCGTCGAGATCGATGACGACGGCGGGGCCGGGCGGAACCGTCCCGTCCCGCCACGTCCAGTGCTCCGGGTACGAGCCCCGCGTCACTCCTCGTCGTCGGCGCCCTGGGCCGAGAGGTAGCGGTCCTTGATCCCCTCGACGACGGTGGGGTCGGCGAGCGTGGTGGTGTCGCCGAGCTGCTCGTCCTCGGCCACGTTGCGCAAGAGCCGGCGCATGATCTTGCCAGAACGCGTCTTCGGGAGCTCCTCGGTGAAGAGCACGGTCTTGGGCTTGGCGATGGGACCGATCGTGGACGCCACGTGGTTGCGCAGCTCGCTCGCCAGCTCGTCGCTCGGCGCGTTGCCCGCCCGCAGGATGACGAACGCGCTGATCGACTGCCCGGTCGTGGGATCGGTGCGCCCGATGACGGCGGCTTCGGCGACCATCGGGTGGCCAACGAGTGCGTGCTCGACCTCGGCGGTCGAGATGTTGTGGCCGCTGACGAGCATCACGTCGTCGACGCGGCCGAGCAGCCAGAAGTAGCCCTCCTCGTCACGCTTGGCCCCGTCACCGGCGAAGTACTGGCCTCGGAACCGGCTCCAGTACGTGTCGCGATAGCGCTGCGGGTCTCCCCAGATGCCACGCAGCATCGCGGGCCACGGCCGCGTGAGCACGAGGTAGCCCCCGCCGGGGATCGGCACGGTCTCGCCGTGGTCGTCGACCACGTCGGCGCCGACACCGGGGAGCGGGAACGTCGCGCTGCCGGGCTTCAGCGTCGTGGCGCCCGGGAGCGGGCTGATCAGGATCGACCCCGTCTCGGTCTGCCACCACGTGTCGACGACCGGGCAGTTGCCGCCGCCGATGTGCTGCCAGTACCAGACCCACGCCTCGGGGTTGATCGGCTCGCCGACGGTGCCGAGCAGCCGCAGCGACGACAGCTCGTGCTTCTCGGGGTACTCGGTCCCCCACTTCATGAAGCTGCGGATCGCGGTGGGCGCGGTGTACAGGATCGTCACCTTGTAGCTCTCGACGATGGACCACAACCGGTCCTTGTCGGGGAAGTCGGGCGTGCCCTCGTACATCACGCTCGTGGTCCGGTTCGCGAGCGGTCCGTACACGATGTACGAGTGCCCGGTCACCCACCCCACGTCGGCCGCGCACCAGTACACGTCGGTGTCGGGCTGGATGTCGAAGACGTTGCGGTGCGTCCACGCGACCTGCGTGAGGTACCCGCCCGTCGTGTGCATGATGCCCTTGGGCTTCGCCGTCGTCCCGCTCGTATAGAGGAGATAGAGAAGATCCTCCGAGTCCATGGGCTCGGGTGCGCACTCGGCGGGCTGGCCGGGGACGACGTCGTGCCACCAGAGATCGCGGCCGTCCTGCATGGGGACGTCCTGACCGGTACGGCGCACGACGAGGCACCGCTCGATCGACGGCGTCTCGGCCATCGCGGCGTCGGCGCTCTCCTTCAGCGGCACCACCTGGCCCCGCCGCCACGCCCCGTCGGCGGTGATGAGCAGGCGGGCCTCGGCGTCGTTGATGCGGTCACGCAGGGAGTCGGACGAGAAGCCGCCGAAGACGACCGAGTGGGGTGCGCCGATGCGCGCGCACGCCAGCATCGCGATCGGGAGCTCCGGCACCATGCCCAGGTAGATGTTGACGCGGTCGCCCTTGTTGATCCCGAGCGACTTCAGCGTGTTGGCGACCCGCTGCACCTCCTCCAGGAGCTGCGCGTACGTGATCGTGCGCGTGTCGCCGGGCTCACCTTCCCAGTGGTAAGCGACCTGGTCGCCGTGGCCGGCGTCGACGTGCCGGTCGAGGCAGTTGACGCTGACGTTGAGCGTGCCGCCGACGAACCACTTGGCGAACGGCATCTCCCATTCGAGGATCGTGTGCCACTCGTCGATCCAGTCGACAAGCTCGGCGGCCTGACGGGCCCAGAAGCCCTCGTAGTCGCGCTCGGCCTCGTCGTAGACCTCGGCGTCGACGATGCGTGCGTTCTTCTTGAACTCGGGCGGCGGCGGGAACGTGCGGCCTTCGGCGAGCAGGGCCTCGATGGTTGCGCCTTCCGGCATCGCTCCCCCTTCGTCGCTGCTGCCCGGGTCAGGCTATCTGCGACGGAGGTCACGCCACCTCTTCCGAAATCCCGACAGGGCGTTGTCGCCCCCGCTCGGCACCCTGTCCGTGCAACCGACGAGCACGAGACAAGAAGCACGAAGGAGGAATCGACATGGGCGCTCCCGTGGTGTGGTTCGAGGTCGCCGGACGCGACTTCGACACGCTGTCGAAGTTCTACACCGAGCTCTTTCACTGGAAGGTCAACGCCGACAACCCGGTCGGCTACGGCATGGTCGACACCGGCGGCGAAGGCGGGGTCCAGGGCGGGATCTTCGCCGGCGGCGACTCCGAGTACGTGTCGTTCTACGTGCAGGTGCCCGACCTCGAGGCCCGGCTGAAGCAGGCCGAGAAGCTGGGCGCGAAGGTCGTCCAGCCGCCGACGCCGACGGCCCCGGACGGGCCGACGATCGCGATGGTCCAGGACCCCGAAGGCCACCGCATCGGCATCCTCCAGGAACCCAACTGATCGGCCCAGGCCGGCGCGCGACGCTCCCCCCGCCGCGCGCCGGCTCTCGGCCCTCCGCTACCTTGCGCGCGGAGGCGGCGGCTCGGCCGACCGCCGGAGGAGGAGCCGGAGCCTGCAACGGCGACCAAGGGGGGGATCGTGCGGCGGTGGACGATCGGCGACTCAGTCATCACTCGTGTGCCGGATGAGGGCTTCGAGCTCGTCGTGCCGCAGGACGAGGCGACCACGTCGGTGCTGCGCTCCCAGGCGTCGTGGTTGTCGCCTTCCTTCCTGACCGACGCATTCGAGCTGCGGCTCGGGACGTCGGCGATCGCCATCGACACACCCGGTGCGCGCGTCGTGATCGACCCGTGGCTCGTGTTCGACGATGCCGACCGCACGACACCTGACGCGTGCGCCCGCATCGACCGACTGCTCACGAGCCTCGCCGACGCCGGCTTCCCGCCGGAATCCGTCGACTACGTCATCAACACGCACATCGACGGCGTCGGGGCAAACACCCGTCCTGCCGACGGTGGCGAAGTTCCGGCGTTCCCGAACGCGCGGTACCTGATCGCGCCGGAGGAGATCGCCGCGCTGCAGGCGGGTCGGTTCCCCGGCGCCGAGCCACTGCGCGCACTGGTGGCGGAAGGGCTGGTCGACGACCCGGCGGGGCGGGTCGCGGGCGACGTGGTGATGGAGCCGGGACCCGGCCACTCGTCCGGGCACCACGTGGTGCGCATCGGGCCCGAAGGCGACGACGCGGTCGTCATCGGTCACCTGTTCCTGCATCCCGCCCAGGTCTTCGCGCCGGACCCGCGCGCCGGGCTCGACGACGATGTCGAGCTAGCCGCCAAAACCCGGCGCGCGCTGCTCGCGCGCGCGGCCGAGGACAAGACGCTCGTCATCGGTCCGCTCTGGGCCGCCCCGGGTGCCGGAACGATCGCGCCCGCGGACGAACCGGGTCGGTGGCGTCTGGAGCCCGCGGGCTAGCGGCCGAACGGCCTACCGCGCGTCCTTCGCGAACACGAAGACGTGGTGGGCGCCGAGGCCGGAGGAATCGGTGAGGGCGGCGGCCTCTGTCACCCGGCTGCGGGCCGCCATCGCGTCGAGGTCACCGATCGCGGCGCGCTCGCGCCACACGCCGCTGGCGTCGTCGGCGAGCTCGTCGATCCCGAGCGCTGCCAGCCAGGTCGCCTGGTTGGTGTGCTCCACGAGCCGGAACCCGGCGCGCCCGGCGTGGGCGACGAGGTGCTCCTCCGGAACCGTGCACGTGATGTCCTGCACCCCGGGGCCGACCAGCGGCGGTCCGCCGCGCTGGTGGCCGCGGTACGTGCGTAGCCAATCGTCCTGACGGAGCGTCGCGAGCGCGGTGGCCGTGGCCGCGTAGTCGATCACCACGAGAAGCCCGCTCCGGAGCACGTGTCCGCACTCGGCGAGCCAGTCGGCGGTGCCGGTAGGGACGGGAAGCCGCGCCCCCGTCGGGACGGTCACGCCGGCGGCGACGTCGTCGGCCGCCGCCGCGACCTCGGGTGCGATCGGGACGAGCACCTCGGCGAAGCCGCCGTCCCCGAGCCCGACACGCACCTCGTTCCACGCGTCGCCCGTCCGCTCGACGATCCGGAACGGCAGGTCGTCGAGGAGCTCGTTGGCCAGGACGACGCCGCTCGCGATCTCGAGTGCGGGGAGCTCGGGCAGGGCGGTGACGATGGGGCCGAGGCCCGTAACCGCGCGCGGCTCCTCGTCGTACTCACCTTCACCCTCGACGGGCTCCGCGGGACCGAAGGCCCGATCAGCGGGCTCGAGACTGAGGAGGTCGCGCTGTGCGGCCCGCAGCGCATCGGACCGTTCGACAAGTACGTAGCGGAGCGCGCGAGCGCACGCGGGCTCGGCGCGGAGGACGTCCGACGCCAGGCGCCCCCGGCCGGCTCCGGCGTCGACCACGACGAACGGGTCGGGCTGCGAGAACTCGGCCCACGTCCGGTCGAGAAACCTCGCGACCAGGGCGCCGAACAACACGCCGACCTCCGGGCTGGTGATGAAATCGCGCCCGGCCCGGCCCGCGCCGCCGCCGCGGGCGAAGAACCCGTCCGGTTCGCCGTACAGGGCGGCGTCGACGAAGCGGTCGAACGGGATCGGTCCCTCGCGCCGGATCCGCTCCGCGATGTGCTCGGCGACCTCCGCGTCCTTGCTCGGCATGGGGACGCACGCTATGCGACCGTCTGCCTGCCGAGAATGGGCCGGGGCGTCAGCCCGGGAACGCCACCTCGCCGATCCGGGCGAACAGCTGGGGATAGATGCCGATCACCACGACGACGATTGTCGAGAGCGCGAGGGCGATCCCGAGCGACGCCGGCGTCCGCGCCGGAAGGGTCTCGACGCCGGATTCGGACGGGTCGCGGAACCACATCCGGCGCGCGACGGCGGCGTAATAGAAGAGTGCGATCACCGAGTTCACAGCGGCGATCACACCCAGCGTGTACGCGGCGGGCGTGCCGGCGCTGAAGATCGCACGGAACATGACGAACTTGGCGAACCACCCCGCCAGGGGTGGGATCCCGGCCAGCGAGAACAGGAACCCCGACATCAGCAGCGCGAGGACCGGTGCGGTCTGGCCGAGCCCGGAGTACGACGCGATCTCGCCCGAACGGGTCCGGCGCGCGACCGCGATCACGACCGCGAACGCGCCGAGGTTCATCGCGCCGTAGATCAGCAGGTAGATCACGACGGCTTCGAAGGCGGAGCGGGAGGCGTTCCCGTCCGCCGCCACGGCGAGTGGGGCGAGGATGAACCCACCCTGTGCGATCGACGAGTACGCCAGCATGCGGACGATGTTCGTCTGGCGCAGCGCGCTGAGGTTCCCGAGCGTCATCGACGCCGCCGCCAGCGCCCACAGTACCGGTTGCCACGCCTGCTGCGTCCCGAAGAACCCGAAGTACACGAGGCTGAGGATGGCGACGAACCCGCCGGCCTTCGACGCCACCGACAGGAACGCGGTCACGGGCGTCGGGGAGCCCTCGTAGGTGTCGGGGGCCCAGAAGTGGAACGGGACGGCGCTGATCTTGAACGCGAACCCGACGAGCGTAAGGAAGATCGCCACGGCGAACAACGGCGGCAGGTCGGGCCGGGAGGCGTAGTGGCCGATCTTGCTGAGCAGGGTCGAGCCCGACAACCCGAAGATCAGCGACATGCCGTACAACATCACCGCCGACGACAGCACGCCGAACAGGTAGTACTTGATCGCGGCCTCGTTCGACTTCGTGTCGTGCTTGCGCCATCCGGCGAGCACGTACGTCGGGACCGAGATGAGCTCGAGCGCAACGAAGATCGTGATCAGGTCGCGGGCCGAGGCCATCACGACCATGCCCAGCACCGAGCTGAGCAGGAGGAAGTAGTACTCGCCCTCGTAGTAGTCGCCCTCGCCGATGTAATCGACCGACACGAGCAGCGTGATGTACGCGACGAGCAGGAAGAAACCCTTGAGCGCGAGGGCATAGTCGTCGACGACGTACGCGCCTCCGAACATCGTGCGGGTCGTCCCGTCGGCGGCCAGCGTCAGGATGGGCACCAGCGCCGCCAGCACCCCGACCGTCGCGATGCGCGACGTCTGGAACCGCTCGCGATCGCGGAAGAAGAAGTCCGCGACGAGCACGACGAGGATCGTCGCCGTCAGAATGAGCTCGGGTGCGAGCGCGTGGTAGTCGAAGACGGGATTCACGGCCCTGCCAGCGGCTTCCAGGTCGGAGTCATCCGAGTGCTCTCGCCATCCCGTGCGCCAGGTTGGTCACCGCGCCGTCGGTGATCCGGAAGATGAGGTTCGGGTAGATGCCGAGCACCAGGATGGCGATGAGCAGCGGGGTCCAGGCGATCCACTCGGGCCAGTGGACGTCGTGCACGTGCGCTTGCTCGAACTCGGTCTTCACCTTGCCGAACGCGACCCGCTGGAACATCCACAGCAGGTACCCGGCGGCGAGGATGGTTCCGATGGCGGCGACCACCATGTACACGCGGAAGGTGATCTCCGAGACGCCGGCGGCCGGGTTGTAGGCCGACAGGATCGCAGGGAATTCGCCCCAGAACCCGGCCAGGCCCGGGAGGCCGAGCGACGCCATCGCACAGAACCCGAGAATCCACCCCAGCCTCGGCGCCTGGACCAGGAGCCCGCCGAGCCGGCTGATCTCGCGCGTCTCGTAGCGCTCCTGCACCGACCCCGCGAGGAAGAACAGCATTCCCGTGATGAGCCCGTGGGCGACCATCCCGAAGATGGCGGCGTTGATGCCGAAGTTCGTGAGCGTCGCGATGCCGAGCATGACGAAGCCCATGTGCGCCACCGATGAGAACGCGATGAGTCTCTTCATGTCGCGTTGCGCGAGACAACACAACGCGCCGTAGATGATCCCGATCACGGCGAGGAGCCCGATCCACGGGGCCCAGTCGTGCGCGGCCTGCGGCAGGATCGGCAGCGCGATCCGGATGAAGCCGTAGGAGCCGAGCTTCAGGAGGACGGCGGCCAGCAGTACCGAGCCCACCGTCGGCGCCTCGGTGTGCGCATCCGGCAGCCACGTATGGAACGGGAACATCGGCACCTTGATCGCGAAGCCCAGGAACATGCCCACGAAGATCAGGTTCTGCGTGCTCCCGACGATGCCGACCCCTCCCTGGGCGGCGAGCCGCGGGATGTCGAACGTCTGCGGATCGGAGAGGAAGAACAGGGCCAGGAAGCTCAGCAGCATCAGCGCCGACCCGAACAGCGTGAACAGGAAGAACTTGATGGACGCGTATTCGCGGTTGGGACCGCCCCAGACGCCGATCATGAAGAACATCGGCAGGAGGACGAGCTCGAAGAAGATGAAGAACAGGATCAGGTCCTGGGCGCAGAACGTGCCGTTCATGCCCGTCTCGAGCAACAGGATCAGCGCGAGGAACGCCTTCGGCGTGCGCGGGTCGGGGAAGTGGTCCCACGAGTACACGACGCACATCACCGTGATGAGCATCGTCATGATGAGCAGCGGCAGCGAGATACCGTCGACGCCCATGTGGTACCGGCTGTGAATGACGTCGATCCAGGACTTGTTCACCTGGAACTGGAGGACTCCCGTCCGGTCGTAGTCGAACCGTGCGAGCATCGCCACGCCGACGGCGAGCGTCGCGACCGTCGTGGCCAGCGCGGTCAGCTTGAGCGCCCGCTCCTGCGCTTTCGGGATGGCGAGCACGACCGCCATGCCCACGGCCGGGAGGAAGACCGCCAGGGTCACCGCCCACGAGTCGAACCAGTCCACGTTCCTCTCCTGCTAGTAGGCGACTAGTAGACGAGCCAGATCGCGAGGCTGAGCGCCCCGACGGCGGCGAAGAGCGTGAGCGCGTACCGCTGCACGCGTCCGGACTGCAGATACCGGAGCAGACCGCCTGTTTCGCCGGTCGTCTCCGCCAAGCCGTTCACGGCGCCGTCGACCACCTTCTGGTCGACGACGTCGTACGTCTCCCGAGCGACGATGGCCGCGCCGCGCGCGACGCCGTTGACCGCGCCGTCGATGACGTGCTGGTTGACCCAGTAGCTGGCGCGTGCGATCGGGCCCTTGATCCCGGCCACGATGACCTTCTCGTACAGGTCGTCGAGGTAGTACTTCTTCTCGAGGAACCGGTACCCGACGCGGGCGGCCGCGTTTCGGTGCGTGAAACCACGGAACGGCCCGAGCTCCTCTCGCTGGAACCACAGGTACGCAGCGATGCCGATCCCGATGACGGCAATGGTCACGGAGATGACCGCCTTGACCGTGTCGAAGTCGGGATGCTGCAGCGCGGGGAGGGAGACTCCGGCTTCGAACCAGTCGCGGAACTTCTCGATCCCCAGCGGCTGGGCGTTGAGGAATCCGGCGGCGACGGACGCGGTGGCCAGCACGATGAGAGGAACGGTGAGCGTTGGCGGCGACTCATGCGGCTCGCCCTGCCCGCGGAACTCGCCGAAGAACGTCAGGTACACGGTGCGGGTCATGTAGGCCGCGGTCAGGAAAGCGCCGATCAGTCCGACGTACAGGAATGCGTCGTAGCCGGTCTGCCCCGCGGTGACGAGGATCTCGTCTTTCGACCAGAACCCGGCGAGCGGGAAGATGCCCGCCAACGCGAGCGCGCCGATGACGAACGTCGTGAACGTGATCGGCATGTACTTGCGGAGCCCGCCCATGTCGCCCTTCATGTCGAAGCTGTGATGCGACCCGGACTCGCTGACCGACCCCGCTCCGAGGAAGAGGAGTGACTTGAAGAACGCGTGCGTGAACAGGTGGAAGATCGCCGCCACCCAGGC
>JBKPDN010000170.1:0-14722 GCA_046727875.1 Actinomycetota bacterium
AGGCCGCTGCGCTCGACGGTGTCGGCGATGTCGTCCTCGCTCGCGTTGCTCCCGGGCGCGAGCGCGACGACGGCTGTGACGGCCTCGCCGAAGCGCTCGTCCGGCACCCCGACGACGACGGCGTCGGCGACGGCCGGCAGCTGCTTGACGGCTTCCTCGACCTCCTCGGGGAAGATCTTCTCGCCGCCCGAGTTGATCGACACCGAACCCCGGCCCAGCAGCGTGATCGTCCCGTCCTCCTCGACCGTCGCGTAGTCGCCCGGGATCGAGTACCGCTTCCCGTCGACGACACGGAACGTCGCCGCTGTTTTCTCCGGGTCCTTGTAGTAACCGAGCGGGATGTGGCCGCCCACGGCCAGGTATCCGACTTCGCCCGAGCCGGGCTTCACCTCGCGCCCGTCGTCGGTGAACACCTTGGTGTTGGGCCCGATGCCGAACTTGGCGGTCTCGCCCTGGGCGTCGGTGGTGGTGATCGCGTTCGCGAAGCCCACACCTTCGCTCGAGCCCAATGAGTCGTAGGCGATGATCGGATGGCGCTCGATCAGCGCGCGCTTCACGGATTCGCTCCACATGACACCCGAGCTGATGACGAGGACCAGTGATGACAGGTCGTAGGGCTCACCCTTCGCTTCGGCCTCTTCGAGGGCCCGCATCATCGGCTTCGCGAACGCGTCCCCCACGATCGCGATCTGCGTGACCCGTTCGCGCTGCACGGTCTGCCACAGCTCGTGCGGGTCGAAGTGACGCTTTTCGAGCGTCACGATCGTCCCGCCGAGGAACAGCGCCTGGAGCGTCGAGAACTGGCCCGTCCCGTGCATGAGGGGCGACGCGGGTAGGTGGACGGGGACCGAGCCGGACTCGTGGACCTTGCGCGCCAGCGCGCCGGCCTCGGTCGAATCCCCGGGCATGTCGAGGCCGAACAACGCGTAGGCCAACGGGGCGAGCGCTCCGAAGAGGTCCTCGTGCCGCCACACGACGGCCTTCGGCATGCCCGTCGTCCCGCCCGTATAGAGAAAGAGGACATCGTCGCCCGAGCGCTCGATCCGCTCCATCGGCTCGTGCGCCTCGATGAGGTCCTCGAAGTTCACGGCGCCGTCGACGAGCGGCGCCCCGTCGTCGACCTGCACCGCCGCCCGCACCCGAAGGCTCGGGTCGCGCACCGCGTCCACCTGCTTCCCGAGCGAGCCGTGGAACACCACCGCTTCGGCGTCGGAGTTCTCGAGCAGGTACGCGAGCTCGTCGGCGGTATAGCGGTAGTTCACGTTGGCCGGGACGGCGCGCAGCTTGAAGCAGGCGAGGAGCGCCTCGAGGTACTCGTTCGAGTTGTAGAGGTAAAACGCCACCTTCGAGTCCGGCCCGAGCCCGAGGTCGCGGAGCGCCGCCGCCAACCGAGCCGCGCGCTCGTCGAACTCACGCCAGGTGCGGCGGCGCTCGCCCTGCACGAGCGCCGTGTGGTCGGGGATCTCGCCGGCGACGGACTCGAGCACGGTGCCGAAGTTCCAGTCCACGGGGGGCAGCGTACGCTCGCCTCATGAGTGCGCGGGGCGGGCAGCAGCGGATCCCGCGCCCGCCGAGCGTCCGACCCGGCGGCCCCGCGCCTTGGAGCAACCTCCCCGCCGACGAGCGCCGGCTCTCCCTGGCGGAGGTGCGGGAGCGCTGCGCCCATCTCCCACCGCCGCGCCCGCCGGCCGTGGCCGTGCCCGGGAGCCGGCCGGCGGCGGTGCTCGTCCCGTTGTTCGAGGCGGCTGGCGAGGCGCACGTCATCCTCACCAAGCGGCCCGACACCATGCCCTCGCATCAGGGCGAGATCTCGTTCCCAGGCGGCGGCGTCCGCCCGGACGTCGACGCGACGCCACTCGACGCCGCCCTGCGCGAGGCCGAGGAGGAGGTCGGCCTGCCCCGCTCGGCGGTCGACGTCGTGGCCGAGCTCGACACGATCGCCACGTTCGCGACGCGCTTCACGATCACCCCGTTCGTCGGGCTGCTCGACCCGCTCCCGGACCTCGTGCCCCACCCGGGCGAGGTCGTGCGGATCCTCGAGGTGCCGCTCTCCGAGCTGCTCGCCGACGGGGCCTTCCACGAGGAGTACTGGGACACGCCGGACCGGCCCATCTCGTTCTTCGAGCTCCCCGGCGAGACCGTGTGGGGCGCGACGGCGCGCATCCTCGTCGCGTTCCTCGCCCATCTCACTGCTCGCCCGTAAGCGGGCGGTACCATTCCCTTTCCGGCCGAGGGAGGGCGTGTGGAAGTCGAGATCGGGATCGGCAAGTCCGGGCGCAGGGCCTACGGGCTCGACGACATCGCAATCGTCCCCAGCCGGCGGACCCGAGATCCCGAGGACATCGACGTCTCGTGGGACCTCGACGCCTTCCATTTCGAGCTGCCGCTCATGGCGGCGGCGATGGACGGGGCCACCTCGCCGGCGACCGCGGCCCGCATCGGCGAGCTGGGCGGCCTCGCGTGTCTCAACCTCGAAGGCCTGTGGACCCGCTACGAGGATCCCGAGTTGCTGTTCGAGGAGATCGCTGAGCTCGAGCCCGACAAGGCCACGCGCCGGCTGCAGGAGATCTACGCCGAGCCGATCAAGGAAGAGCTGATCGGCGCGCGCATCCAGGAGATCAAGTCGACGGGCGCCGTCGCGTGCGCATCGCTCACGCCGCAACGCGTCGAGCGGTACGCCAAGCTCGTCCTCGACGCCGAGCTCGACGTGCTAGTGATCCAGGGGACCGTCGTGTCGGCCGAGCACGTTGCGAAGACGACCGAGCCACTGAACCTCAAGAAGTTCATCCGCGAGTTCGACCTCCCGGTGATCGTCGGCGGCTGCGCGTCCTACTCAACCGCGCTGCACCTGATGCGGACGGGCGCGGTCGGCATCCTGGTCGGTGTCGGTCCCGGCCATCAGTGCACGACGCGGGGCGTCCTCGGCGTGGGTGTGCCGCAGGCGACGGCCATCGCCGACTCGGCCGGCGCACGCATCCGCCACCTCGACGAGACCGGGGTCTACGTGCAGGTGATCGCCGACGGCGGCATGCGCACCGGCGGCGACATCGCCAAGGCGATCGCGTGCGGCGCCGACGCCGTGATGCTCGGCACCACGCTCGCCGGCGCCTACGAGGCGCCGGGGCGCGGCTTCAACTGGGGCATGTCGACGTTCCACCCCGACCTACCCCGCGGCACCCGCGTCAACGCCGGTCAGCGGGGGACGCTCGACGAGATCCTGATCGGCCCCGCCCACGAGAACGACGGCACGCTCAACCTGTTCGGAGCCCTGCGCACGTCGATGGCCACTACCGGCTACGACTCGGTCGAGGACTTCCAGAAGGCCGAGGTCATGGTGGCCCCCGCGTTGCAGACCGAGGGCAAGAGCCTCCAGCGCAGCCAGGGCGTCGGCATGGGTCGATAGGCGGCGCATGGACGCCCCGAGTTTCGACACCGTGCTCGTGGTCGACTTCGGGGCGCAGTACGCGCAGCTGATCGCGCGGCGCGTGCGCGAGGCGCACGTCTACTCGGAGATCGTGCCCCGCACGATGCCGCTCGCCGACATGCTCTCCCGGCGGCCGAAGGGGATCATCCTCTCGGGCGGCCCCGCGTCGGTCCACGTCGACAACGCTCCCTCGATCGACCCCGCGCTGTACGACGTCGGCGTGCCCGTCCTCGGCATCTGCTACGGCGCCCAACTCGTCGCCCAGCAGCTCGGCGGCGAGGTGGACCGCACCGGCGGCGGCGAATACGGCCGCACGCCGCTCCACCGCACGGGCGCGGGCTCGCTGCTGTTCGGCACGCTGTCCGACGAGCAGGTCGTGTGGATGAGCCACGGCGACGCGATCACGAGCGCGCCGGCCGGCTTCCGCGTCACCGCCACCACGCCCGGCGCGCCCGTCGCCGCCCTCGAGGACCGCGACCGCGCCATCTACGGCGTGCAGTTCCACCCCGAGGTCGTGCACACCGAGCGCGGACAAGAGGTGCTGAAGGCGTTCCTGTTCGACGTGTCCGGCTGCCGGCCGTCGTGGACCAACACGTCGATCATCGAGCAGGCGGTGCAAGAGGTCCGTACCCAGGTCGGGCGGGAGCGCGTACTGTGCGGCCTCTCGGGCGGCGTCGACTCGGCCGTCGCCGCCGCGCTCGTGCACAAGGCGGTGGGCGACCAGTTGACATGCGTGTTCGTCGACACGGGCCTGATGCGCATGGATGAGGCCGACCAGGTCGAGGAGACGTTCCAGGGCCAGTTCCACGTCGACCTGACCCACGTGAAGGCGGCCGACCGGTTCCTCGCCGCGCTCGACGACGTCGCCGACCCCGAGCGCAAGCGCAAGATCATCGGCGAAACGTTCATCCGTGTGTTCGAAGAGGTGGCGCGCGACGTCGAAGACGCGCGCTTCCTCGTGCAGGGCACCCTCTACCCCGACATCGTCGAGTCGGGTGGGACCGAGAACGCGACCATCAAGTCGCACCACAACGTGGGCGGGCTCCCGGACGACATGAACTTCGAGCTGGTCGAGCCCCTGCGCAACCTGTTCAAGGACGAGGTGCGCGCGATCGGCGAGGAGCTCGGCCTGCCCGAGGAGATCGTGTGGCGCCAGCCGTTCCCCGGTCCCGGCCTCGCGGTGCGTGTCGCGGGGACGATCACGCCCGAGCGCCTCGACATCCTGCGGCGAGCCGACGCCATCGTCGTCGAGGAGATCAAGCGGGCCGGGCTGTACCGCGAGATCTGGCAGAGCTTCGCCGTCCTCCCGGTCGTGCGGACCGTCGGTGTCATGGGCGACGACCGCACCTACGAGTACCCGATCGTCGTCCGGGCGGTAACCTCCGACGACGCCATGACCGCCGACTGGGCCCGTTTGCCGGCCGAGGTCCTCGAGCGCATCGCCTCGCGGATCATCAACGAGGTGTCCGGTGTGAACCGGGTTGCCTACGACATCACCAGCAAGCCACCCGGAACGATCGAGTGGGAGTGACCATGAATGTGTCCGAGCTCGCAGCCACCGCCCGGGCGATCGTCGCCCCCGGCAAGGGCATCCTCGCCGCCGACGAGAGCACGGGCACGATCAAGAAGCGCTTCGACAAGATCGGCGTCGAGTCGACCGAGGAGAACCGCCGCGCCTACCGCGACCTCCTGTTCACCACCGACGGCGTCGAGGAGTTCATCAGCGGCGTGATCCTGTTCGACGAGACGATCCGCCAGTCCACGAGCGACGGCGTCCCCTTCCCGAAGGCGCTCGCCGACAAGGGGATCATGCCCGGCATCAAGGTCGATCAGGGCGCCAAGCCGCTCGCGCTCGCCGCCGAGGGTGAGACCGTCACCGAGGGCCTCGACGGGCTACGCGATCGCCTCGCCGAGTACCGGGACCTGGGGGCGCGGTTCTCCAAGTGGCGTGCCACGTACACGATCACCGACGAGCTCCCGTCGCAGTACGCGATCGACGTGAACGCGGACGCGCTGGCGCGCTACGCGGCGCTGTGCCAGGAGGCGGGGATCGTGCCGATCGTCGAGCCGGAAGTGCTCATGGACGGAACCCACACGATCGAGCGGGCCAGCGACGTGACCTCGGCGGTGCTCGAAGCCGTCTTCAACGCGCTGTACGAGCAGCGGTGCGCGTACGAGGGTCTGTTGCTGAAGCCGAACATGGTGCTGCCCGGGTACGAGTGCCCGAAGCAGGTGTTGGACGACGAGATCGCGGCAGCGAGCGTGCGGGTCTACCGGTGGGTCGTCCCGGCCGCGGTGCCGGGCATCGTGTTCCTGTCCGGTGGCCAGTCCGACGAGGAGGCCACCGCGCGGCTGAACGCGATGAACCTCATGGGGCCGCACCCGTGGGAGCTCAGCTTCTCGTACGGCCGTGCGTTGCAGGCGGCGGCACAGCAGGCGTGGAAGGGCGACGCAGCCAACCGCGACGCCGGCCAACGCGCGTTCTACCACCGGGCGAAGATGAACAGCATCGCCCGCTTCGGGAAGTACTCCGCCGATCTGGAGCGCGCCGCCTGACCCGTTGGGTCGGTCACCTACCCCCTACGGCACGCGATCGACGCAACGTGTGCGGGTGAAGGCATGCGGGCGCTGGTCCAACGGGTGACCGAAGCGCGCGTGCGCGTCGACGGCGAGTTGATCGGCGAGATCGGCTCCGGCGTGTGCGTCTTCGTCGGCGTGACGCACGACGACACCGAGGCGAGCGCGCGCAAGCTCGCCGAGAAGGTCTGGCACCTGCGCATCTTCGACGACGCCGACAGCGTGATGAACGTGGCGCTCGACGCGGCCGGCGGCGCCGCATTGGTCGTGAGCCAGTTCACGCTCTACGGCGACACCCGGCGCGGGCGACGTCCGTCGTGGGCTGCCGCGGCCCCGCCCGAGCACGCCGAGGGACTGGTCGAGGCGTTCGTGCACGTTCTTCGCGACCTCGGGGCCGACGTCGCCACCGGAAAATTTGCAGCCCGTATGCAAGTCGAGCTCGTCGACGACGGCCCCGTCACGCTGCTCATCGATACCTGACGGAATGTTCGGTTTTCCCTGATGTTGATCCGGGCAGGATTGCTCGGTGCGCAGTACCCTTTCGTTCCCCCTCAGGGCGGTTGCACGTATGGAACGAATCGAATCGACTCACAGCGTCTGGCTCTTCGACACCGAGCGGATGCGCTTTCGGCGCGTGCCCAAGGGCACCGACCCGGATGCCCCGTCGCTTGACAAAGACTGGGAGGCATTCTTCGCGCTCGACGTCGACGACGACACCGGCGCGTTCACCGTTGCCCTGAACGAGGACCGCACGCGCCTACTGCGCGCGTGGCGCGACGACGTGCCTGCACCCGAAGGCACGGGCGAGCTCAGCCTCGAGCCCACCACGGAGGCCTGACCGGCCGCCCATACGATGGCCGCATGAGCAACACGGCGGCCGGCCCACTGGACGGGCTCAACCCGGTCCAGCGCGAAGCGGTCACCGCGCCGCCCGAAGTGCCGTTGCTCGTGGTGGCCGGCGCGGGCTCGGGCAAGACGCGCGTCCTCACCCACCGCGTCGGCTGGCTGATCAACGACCAGCACCTCTCGCCGTTCGCTCTGCTCGCGATCACGTTCACCAACAAAGCCGCGGGCGAGATGAAGGAGCGAGTGGGGGAGCTGGTCGGGCCCGTCGCGCAGCGGATGTGGGTCTCCACCTTCCATTCGGCGTGCGCTCGCATCCTGCGGCGCGAAGCCAAGGCGCTCGGGATCCGGTCGTCGTTCTCCATCTACGACCAATCCGACTCGGTGCGGCTCGTCGACTACGTCCGCCGCGACCTCAACCTCGACCCGAAGCGGTTCCCCGCCCGTCGCCTCGCGTCGCAGATCTCCGCGCTCAAGAACGAGCTCGTGACGGCGGAGCAAGCGCTCGACCAGGCCGACGGCCCGCAGGAGCGACGCCTCGCCGAGGTGTACCGCGAGTACCAGCGGCGCCTGCTCGAGGGATCGGCGGCCGACTTCGACGACTTGCTGCTCCTCGCCGTCCGCCTGTTCCGCGAGCACCCCGACGCGCTCGAGCGCTGGCGGGCGCGGTTCCGCACGGTGCTCGTCGACGAGTTCCAGGACACGAACGCGGCCCAGTGGGAGCTGGTCCGGTTGCTGACCCAGGAGCACCGCAGCGTGATGGTCGTCGGCGACCACGACCAGTCGATCTACCGGTTCCGCGGAGCCGACTTCCGCAACCTCGTGCGGTTCGAGGAGGCGTTTCCCGAGGCGACCGTCATCGTTCTCGAGCAGAACTACCGGTCGACGCAGCGGATCCTCGACGCCGCCAACGCGGTCATCCTCAACAACGCGGCCCGGCGGCCGAAGCACCTCTGGACCGAGCAGGTCGGCGGCGAGCTGATCACGCGCTACCACGCCCAGGACGAGCACGACGAGGCCGCGTACGTCGCCCACGAGATCAGCCGCCTCACCGACGACGAGCACTACGGGTTCTCCGACATCGCCGTCTTCTATCGGACGAACGCGCAGAGCCGCATCATCGAGGAGACGCTCGTGCGCGCCGGCCACCCGTACCGCGTCGTCGGCGGCGTGCGCTTCTACGACCGGCGCGAAGTGAAGGACGCGCTCGCGTACCTCCGGGCGCTCGTGAACCCCGACGACGAGGTGAGCTGGCGTCGCATCGTCAACGTCCCCAAGCGGGGAGTCGGCGACACGTCCGTGGGCAAGGTGAGTGCATACGCCCAGGAGCACGGCATGACGTTCCGCGACGCGCTCGGCCGCGCCGACGCCGCCGGCGTGAGCGGGAAGGCGCTGGGCGGGATCCGCGACCTTCTCGACATCATGGCCGAGGTCGAGGGTGCCGCCGACGCCGGCGTGGCACCCGTCGTGCAGGCCGTGCTCGAGGACACCGGGTACTTCGCCGAGCTCGAAGCCGAGCGCTCGATCGAGGCCGAGGCGCGCCTCGAGAACCTCCAGGAGCTCGTGGGCACGTGCCGCCAGTTCGACGAGGCGCTCGAAGAGGGCGACGTCACCGGCCTGGCCGGCATCGCCGGGGCGACCGGCGACGGCTCGGACGACGACGCGGCATTCGCGCCGTCGGTGCCCGGCGGGCTCGACCGCGTGCAGGCGTTCCTCGAAGCGATTTCACTGGTGACCGACCTCGACGATGTGGAAGGCGACAAGCGCGCCGTGACCTTGATGACGCTGCACTCGGCGAAGGGTCTCGAGTACCCGGTCGTGTTCCTCACCGGCCTGGAGGACGGGATCTTCCCGCACATGCGCAGCCTCGGTGAGCCCGACGAGCTCGAGGAGGAGCGACGTCTCTGCTACGTCGGCATCACCCGGGCGCGCGAGCGGCTCTACTTGTGCCATGCGTGGAGCCGCACGCTGTTCGGGACGACAGACTTCTACCCGCCCAGCCGGTTCCTCTCCGAGATCCCTGAAGAGCTCGTCGAGGTGCTCGGCGAAGCGCGGCCGGTGGGTGGCGGCGCGGGTGCGCATCGCGAGGCTGTCGTGTCCGCCGCGATCAACGCCGGCACGACATCGTCACCGAGCCTGCGCAACCTGCGCGTCGGCGACGACGTCGGGCACGAGACGTTCGGCGAAGGTGTGATCATCGACCTCATTGGGGACGGTGACAAGGCGGAGGCGATCATCCGCTTCCGCGACGTCGGCGAGAAGCGGCTGCTCCTCGCGTGGGCGCCGCTCCAGAAGCTCGACTCCTGAGGGCGACATGAGGGCACACCTGCTGGAGCTCGACGGCACTGTGATGGTGCTGCGGGTGGCACTCGCGGTCGTGCTGGGCTCGGCGCTCGGCATCGAGCGTGAGATCGACAACCAGCCGGCCGGGTTCCGCACGCACGTCGTCATCTGCTTGGGTGCGGCACTCTTCGGCCTCATTTCCGTGCACGCCTTCGCGCCGTTCGAGGCCACTCGGAACTCCACCGACGTGCAGATCGACGTAACGCGCGTGGCGTCGCAGGTCGTCGTCGGCGTCGGCTTCCTCGGCGGTGGCGCCATCGTCAAGTACGGCGCGTCGGTTCGCGGGCTCACCACCGCCGCCTCGATGTGGGTGGCGGCCGCGGTCGGCCTCGGCGTCGGCGTCGGATACTACTGGGGGGCGGTGGCGGTCACCGTCGCCACCCTCGCCACCCTGGTCCTGTTCCGCAGCCTGCGCGAATGGATCCGTCGTCGGTTCGGGCGGCACACCGAGGTCGTCACGTTCAGCCTGAAACCCGACGCGGATCCGACCGACCTGGTCACGGCGATACACGAGTTGTCGCGCGTCGGCGTGCGCAATCTCCAGATCGACCGCAGCGGAGATCAGGTCGAGATCACCGTGGGCCTCAAGAGCGAGATCGGCGTCCGGCTCGATCGCATGCTCGCCGAGCTGGCGGCGCGCGACGACGTGGTGGAGATGTCGCTCGACGAGCGCTAGCCGGTCGGCGCCGGCGGAGGAGATTCTTTCCGCAGGTCGACGATTACTACCGGTCCGACGCCGCTGCGCTGCTGGACCGTGGTCCCGTACCTCCCGACCTCGACGCTCCGCAGCTTGTTGCCGCGACAGTCCACGAAGCTGTTGATGCTGCCGCGCCATTTCACGCGGCATTCCTCGTCACCGGGCGTATGGGTCATGAGCGCGACCACTTGGTCGCCCTCGAGCGCGAACAGGATGCTGCGCTTCCCCCCGAACGCGTCCGGGTAGTAGAAGGGACCGCCGTCACGCAGGTTGCTGCGCAGCTGCTTCTCGGGGCCGGCCGCGAACGGGCGGTACGTCTTCGGCGAGTCGGCCCGGCTGGTGGCGAGCAGCAGCACCAATGCCACGAGGAGGCCGCCCGCGACCGCGGCGATGCCGGCACCGATGAGAAGCCGTGTGTCTGTCCGCTCGGGGGGCACAACCCCAGTGAACGTGGCCCGCGGGTCGGAGTCCAGTCGGGCGACCGGTCCATGTATCGTGACCGGCGCCATGTGGGTGTACACACCGTGAAGCGGAGCTATCGCGTCGTCATCGCCAAGCCCGGGCTCGACGGTCACGACCGGGGAGCCAAGGTGATCGCGCGCGCATTGCGCGACGCCGGCTTCGAGGTGATCTACACCGGCCTGCACCAGACGCCGGAGCAGGTGGCGGAGACCGCACTGCAGGAGGACGCCGACGCCGTCGGCTTGTCGGTGCTGTCGGGTGCGCACAACACGCTGTTCCCGCGCATCGTGTCGCTCCTGCGTGAGAAGGGCGTGGGCGACGTGCTGGTGTTCGGCGGCGGGATCATCCCCGACGACGACATCGGCGCCCTGCGCGAGGCCGGCGTGGCCGCGGTGTTCACGCCCGGTTCGCCCCTGTCCGACATCGTCGGGTGGCTCGAGCACGCGCTCGATGCCCGCGAGCCGCAGCTGGCGGGCTGACATGGAGCGGAGCGACAAGAAGTAATGGACCTCCTCGAGTACCAGGGCAAGCAGCTGTTCGCGCAGTACGGCATCCCGGTGTCGCCGGGCGAGGCCGTCTTCACCGTTCAGGAGGCGGTGGAGGCGGCCGACCGCATCGGCTACCCGGTGGTGTTGAAGGCGCAGGTGCACGTGGGCGGTCGGGGCAAGGCGGGCGGCATCCAGCTCGCCGCCGCCGCCGACCAGGTGCGGTCGCACGCCGTCAACATCCTGGGCATGGACATCCGGGGCCACGTCGTCGAGACGCTCTGGATCGAGCGGGCGAGCGACATCGCCGAGGAGTACTACGCGTCGTTCACGCTCGACCGGTCAGCCAAGCTGCACCTCGGCATGCTGTCGGCGCGCGGTGGCGTCGACATCGAGGAGGTCGCCGCCGAAGCGCCCGACGCGATCGCCCGATTGCACATCGATCCCGTTGACGGCTTGACTGAGACCGCGGCGCGCGAGTGGGTCAGCCGGGCGAAGCTCAATCCCGCCGCAAGCGATGGCACCGTCGACATCATGCTGAAGCTCTACCGCGCGTACGAGGATGGTGACGCCGACCTCGTCGAGATCAACCCGCTGATCCTGACTGAAGACGGGCGCGTGCACGCCCTCGACGCCAAGGTGACGCTCGACGACAACGCCGCGTTCCGGCACGAGTGGTCCGAGTACGAAGCGACGCAGGAGCGCGACGAGCGAGAAGCGGCCGCGCACGCCAAGGGGCTGCAGTACGTCGGGCTCGACGGGTACGTCGGGATCATCGCCAACGGGGCCGGATTGGCGATGAGCACGGTCGACATCGTGAGCCAGGTTGGGGGCGAACCGGCCAACTTCCTCGACATCGGCGGTGGCGCCAACGCCGATGTGATGGCGAACGCGCTGGAGGTCATCAACAACGACGCCGACGTGAAGTCGATCTTCATCAACATCTTCGGCGGCATCACCAAGGGCGAGGAGGTCGCCAACGGCATCGTGCAGGCATTGGGCCGCGTCGAGATCCGCTCGCCGATCGTCATCCGCCTTGATGGCACCAACGCCGACGAGGGGCGGGCCATCCTGGCCGAGCACGAGTCCGGCCGGCTCGTCTCGCAGCCGACGATGATCGACGCTGCGCGCAAGGCCGTCGAGCTCGCGGGGGCGGCGCGGTGAGCATCTTCGTCGACGAGACGACCCGCGTCGTCTACCAGGGACTGACCGGCTCGCAGGGCCGCTTCTACGGCCTACGCAACCGCCAGTACGGCACCAACGTGGTGGCGGGCACGAACCCGAAGAAGGCCGACACCGACGTCGACGGCATCCCCGTGTTCGCGACTGTGAAGGACGCGGTCGCGGAGACGGGCGCCAACGCGTCATGCGTGTTCATCCCCGCGCCGGGAGTGGCGGACGCCGTGGTCGAAGCGGCCGAGGGCGGCGTCGAGGTCATCGTGGTGATCACCGAAGGCGTGCCGGCCCACGACGAGGCGCGCTTCTACAACCGGCTGAAGCGGGACTACCCGGGCGTGCGGCTGCTCGGGCCGAACTGCCCCGGGATCATCTCGCCCGGCAAGTGCAACATCGGGATCACCGCCGGCGAGATCGCGATGGGCGGTGGCCCCGTCGGGATCGTCAGCCGGTCCGGGACGCTCACGTACCAGGCGTTGCACGAGATGACCCAGCGCGGGATCGGCCAGACCACGTGCGTAGGGATCGGCGGCGACCCGGTACCCGGCACGAGCTTCATCGACGCGCTCGCAGCCTTCGAGGCCGACCCGGAGACGCGCGCGGTCATCATGATCGGCGAGATCGGTGGCTCGGCGGAAGAGGAAGCGGCGGAGTTCATGAAGCACAAGTTGACCAAGCCGGTCGTCGCGTACATCGCCGGCATCACCGCTCCGCCGGGCAAGAAGATGGGTCACGCGGGCGCGATCATCTCCGGCAGCAAGGGCACCGCGGCGGCGAAGATCGAGGCCCTCGAAGGTGCCGGCTGTCGCATCGCCCAGAACCCGTCGGAGATCGGCTCGGCCATGGCCGACGTGGTGGCGACGCTGTGAGCGAGCCGCCGGTCGCGCCCGCCGCGCCGGGGTGGGGCGGCCCGCCGCCGGGGACGATCTACCCGGGTTCGGCGCCCGCGGGGGTGCGGACGAGCGGCTTGGCGATCGCGTCGCTCGTCACCGGGCTCCTCTTCTGGTGCTGTGTGGTCCCGGGCATTGTCGCCATCGTCCTCGGCCACCTCGCGCTCGAGAGCATCGAGGACTCGGGCGGGACGAAGAGCGGCCGTGGCCTGGCCATCACCGGGATCGTGCTCGGCTGGGTGGGGATCGGGATCGTCGGCGTGCTCGTTCTCTGGTGGTTCGTCGCCGTCCTCACGATCTGAGGTGCACGAGCCGGGCGCTGAGTCCCGGGCCCATGGGGCTCTCTAGCCCGGCGCCGCCGGGCTCTCGCGCTCTTCGTCCCGCTCTGCGTCGGCGTCTGCACCCGCGTCGGAGTCCGCGCCGGACTCCGTGCCTGCCTCGGGCTCGGCGGCCGCATTCACGCCGGCGGCCGCGCTGGGCTCCGTGTCCGCGCCGGCGTCCGCGCCCGTGTCGGCCTTGGGCTCGGCGGCCGCGCCGGGTTCCGTGTCCGCGCCGGCGTCCGCGTCTGCCTTGGCCTCCGGCTTGGTATCCGCGCCGGCGCCGGCATCGGTGCAGACCTGGGGCTCGGCGGCCGCGCCGGGCTCCATGCTTGCGCCGGCGTCCGCGCCTGCCTTGGCCTTGGGCTTCGGCTTGGCGGCCGCGGCCTTCTTCGGCCTGGCCTTCCTCGGCGTCGCCTTCTTCGGCGTCGCCTTGGCAGGCTTGGCCGGAGCCGCCTTGGCGTCGCCGTCGGGGCTGGTGCCGCCTGGTCGCGGTTCAGCGGCGGGCTTGCTCTCCGACTGCACCGGGCTGAGCGTCGCGACGCGGCTGGGCTCCTCGACGTCCTTCGTGCTCGCGCTCGGCTCACCCAGGCCGAGGTGCTCCTTTGCGTTGCGGCCGAGAGCGACGGCATTGCCGGTCAGGCCGCCGCCCCAGCGCTTCAGCGTCGCGACGACCGGCTTCAAGCTGGGCGCGCGCGCCGGGGGCCTGTCCGCAGGAGCGCGCACGATTTGCGCGCGTCGCGTCATCACGCCGCCGGTAAACGTCATCAACGCCGCCAGCGAGAGGATGATGTACCCGGAACCGATACCACCGTCGGCGCGGTCCTGCACCAGGTAACACAGCGCGAGCAGGATCATGAATGCGCCCGTTCCGATGCGCAGCTGCTCCCACGTGAAGTTGAAGAAGGGGGAGCGCGGCTCGTACCCCATCAGCAACACGAACAGCGCCTCGACCGCGAGAAGGAAGCCGAGGATAGGGATGAGTGTCGCGGTGGGGAACAGTCCGCGGCTCCACACGGTCACGTCCACGCCGCTCGTGTACGTATAAAAGGGCAGGAAGGAACCAATCAATGCCGCGATACCCGCGAGCGCGAGTACCAACCACCCCGGTTCGGCCCGTTTCATGGTGTTTCCAGGCTACTCACGAACGCGGCGAGCCCCACAACAGCAGCGCTCAGACGGTCGCCTTGGTCTCGTTCATCATGAGGATCGCGCCGACCAGTGAGCCGATCGCGCCGATCAGCACGAGCCAGTAACCCCAGCCGAGACCGCCACCGGCACCCTTGTCGACGATGAGGTACGCGACGGCAAGGATCGCGGCGAAGAACGTCAGCGCCAACAGGAGCGCGTTCCACCCGAAGCCGAGCACGCCGGTCGACGGATACTGCACGTTTGCGAACTTCACGAGGGCGACCAGCACGCCGGCGACGACCACGAAGATCGGAATGAGCGTGGCCACCGGGAACAGGCCTGACGCCCACGCGCTCCTGCTGTCGCTGGTGCCGAGA
>JBKPDN010000171.1:0-3763 GCA_046727875.1 Actinomycetota bacterium
TCACGGCACGCCCCCCGGACTGCGTGACAGGGATCCGGAAGGGCTGAACGTAATAAGTACCTCTGCTTACGTCAAGCCGTCGCCCGGCACGGACATTGCGGCGGCCGCCATCGCCACGAGGTTCTGCACGAAGGACTCGTACTCCAGCTGGGGGCGGCCCTTGCGGCCGCGCCGGCCAAGGAGGCGGGCCCGGTCCGCTACCGCCCGCAGGATGAAGGTAGTGATGAGCGCGAACCGCTCGACGCGGACCTCGTCGCTGACGGCGGCCATGCGGGTCGCGAGGAGCGCGTACACCTCGTTGCCGCCCGTTCGAGCGAGCACGGCTTGGAGCTCGTCGCTGTACTGGGCCGGGTCTTCACCAGCCAGCTCCGCGATGATCAACAGGCAGCACCGCCCTCTCCATCCGCTCTCCGCCAGCTCCGCCGCGGGGCGCACGATGGCCTCGATCACCGTGCCCACGCCGTCGTCCGGAGCATGCGAGGCGATCTCGAGGAGCTCGCCTTCACGCCGCGCGAGAAACGCGGTGTGACGGTCGATGACCGCGCACAGCACGCCATCGCGCGACCCGAAGTGGTAATGCAGCGCGCCCCGGTTTCGCTGTCCGGCCTGGCGCGTGATCTCGATGAGGGACGCGTTGAACACGCCGTCTTCGGCGAACGCGCGCGCAGCGGCATCCAGGAGCTTCTGTCGCGTGTCAGAAGCATCCGGTGGCACGCGGCCGATGTTACGTTCCTGCACCCCCACGCCGGTTCTCGCCGTTGTGCAACAGGACGGGACTCAGGCTGCGCTCGATGCCCTCGGTCATTCAGCGGTCGCAAAGTTCCGCGAGCGATTCGAGCGAGGGTGCGAAGTAGTAGGAGCCGCTGACAGGCCGTGAAGAGTCGGTGAGGTGATCGCGCCGGGGATCGTTCCTCGTCCCGAACACGCGCCGGTTCGCGTCGAGATTGGGGATCGCCCATATTCGGTCGGGACGGTTGATCAATGTGAGGAAGACTCCCTGGGCCGGGCACCACGCCCGCTTCGAGGAGACCGATCCCATGGACTACAGCCGGCTGTCGATGCCTCTCGGCGAAGCCATGTTCACGCAGCGCTCGATCCGACGGTTCAAGCCCGACCCGATTCCGCTCGCGGATGTCCATCTCATCCTCGAAGCCGCGGTGAGGGCACCCAACGGCGGGAACCAACAGGTCGCGCGCTTTCTCGTCGTGAACGATCGTGCGACCATCCGGGAGTTCGGCGCGCTCTACCACGAGGCGTGGTGGGCGAAGCGCCGCGACGAGGGGTTCCAGCAGCGCGACGACCTTCCACGTCAATTTCATGCTGCGGCGGGACTGGCCGAAGCGATGACGGACGTGCCCTGCGTCGTGTTCGCGTTGGCGATGCGCAACGGCCCGGCCGACTCCGTCATTCCGGCCGTGCAGAACCTGATGCTGGCGGCGCGTGCGATCGGGATCGGCTCCGTGCCGACGACGCTCCACCCATCTGTGGTGGCTCGCTTCCACGAGATGTTCGGCATCCCGAACGACGTCGGGTTCCATTTCTGCGTGCCGCTCGGGTATCCGCAGGGCAACTTCGGCCCGAACGTCCGCCGGCCGACCTCGGAGACGACCTTTCTCGACCGATGGGACGCTCCGGTTCCCTGGAAGTGACGACCGCCGCGTCCGGCTCGGCGGCGACGACCAGGATCCGCACCGTTCCAGTTTCGCCGGAAATGCTGAGAAAGTCCGGAGCGGATCGTTGACGGGTGGCCGCCTCCGGGGCAAGCATCCCCTCAGGCCGAGCACGTTGGTTCATTGACCTGTGGGGGGCTCATGACCACGAACGAGCGGACGGTCGGTCGGTACCTGCGTTGGCTTCTGGCCGCGCTGTCGCTGGGGGCGGGAGTGATCCACCTGGCGGTCAGCGGCGACCACTACGACCTCTCGTGGATGCACGGGACGTTCTTCGCCGTCGTCGGCTGGCTGCAGATCTCGTGGGCGGTCGCCGTGATCCTGCGCCCGAACCGGCGGCTGCTGACCGCCGGCGTTCTCCTCAACGCGGGGGTCATCGCGGTCTGGGTCATGTCCCGGGTCTGGGGCGTGCCCATCGGACCGGAAGCCTGGACGCCCGAGTCCATCGCGTTGGCCGACGTGCTGTCGTCAGGGTGCGAGCTGGGCATCGTGGTGCTGTCGCTCGCGGTGCTCGTCCGGCCGGCCGTCGCGCAACGCGAGCTGCGTCCCGCGTTCGCGGTTCCCGTCGTCGGGGCGGCCGGGCTCGCCGTGGCCGTGGTCGCGTCGCTCTCGCTCACGCCTGCGTTTGCGTCATCGCACCCGCACGGCAATGCGGCGGCCGAGCACGACCACGCTGCGCCGGCGGCCGCGAACGCCGCCGGGCCCGTGGCAATCAACGGCCAGCACGTGCACGGCGTGAAGGCCGGCGATATCGCCGCCGAGTCGCAGCCCGACGCACCGATCGATGCCGCGACCCGGACCGCGCTCCGGGATCAGCTCACCGAGGCGCGCGGGTTCGCGCTGCAGTACCCGACCGTCGCCGACGCCACCGCTGCGGGCTACCGCCTCGCCGGCGGCTTCGCGCCGGGCAGCGGAGCCCACTACATCTCCTACGGCGGCATGACCCGCGCCGGGGCGTTCGACCCGACGCATCCGTTGGCCCTCATCTACGACGGCATCGCCCCGACGTCGCAGATCGTCGGTCTCATGTACTACGGGATGGGTGACAGCCCGCCCGAGGGCTTTGCAGGCCCGAACGATCACTGGCACCGGCACAGCAACGTGTGCCTCAAGAACGGGCCCGGGGGGCTGGAGGTGCCGTTCCCGGCGGACGCGGACGTGACGGCCGCGCAGTGCACGGCGGTGCAAGGCAACTTGTTGAAGATCACCGGGTGGATGGTGCACGCATGGGTGGTGCCGTCGTGGGAGAGCCCTCAGGGCGTCTTCTCGCACGACAACCCCGACGTGCGCTGTGCCGACGGCACGTACAAGACGAACAAGGCCGGGTTCTGCCAGGGCACCTCGTAGCTCGCCTACGCCGACGAGGCGTCGAGCTCGGCGAACATCTGCGCGTACTGCGCGAGGTGGCGATCCCCGAGGAACTCGTCTTTCGCCCGCCACATGGCGTTGGCAGCAAGCTGTGCGGCGTACGCCGGTTCGTCCAGCAGTCGGCGCACGGCGTGCGCGAACGCGTCGAGGTCGTGAGGATTGTCGATCAGGAGGCCATGCTCTCCTGAGACGATCTGGTCCACGATGCCGCCGACGGCGCTGGCAACGATCGCCTTCTCCTTCCACATCGCCTCGGCGACGGTGAGCCCGAAGCCCTCGGCGATGCTCTTCTGCGTGACCACGGCGGCGTGACGCTGGATCGCGTTGACGATGGCCGCGTGCTCCTCCGGATCGCGCATCGGCAGGCACGCGAGGTGGATGCGGCTTCGCACGGCGTGAGGGAGTCGGCGCCACATCTGGATGCACTCGTCGAACGTGGCCGCGCCTTCCGGGTCGTCGGCGACGCCGGTGACGACCGGGCCCACCAACAGGAGATGCGCAGCACCGCTCCCGTTGACGTGCTCGGCAAATGCCGTCATCACGCCGCCCATGTCCTTCATGCGATCCCAACGCGACACCTGCACGACCAGCGGGGCGTGTGCCGGCGGGGGAGGACCCGTCTGGAGCACATCGGCGTGGCGCTGGACGCGACCGGGAGATCCGTCCTCGCGGGTGAACGCGACGACGGGTCCCGGGACCGGGCCTTCGAGCAAGCCGGCATACCG
>JBKPDN010000172.1:0-3256 GCA_046727875.1 Actinomycetota bacterium
GTGCCGAGCGCCGTGACCGTGCCCCATGTCTTCAGCTCGACACGCGCGTCCAGGCGCGCGCCGTCGACGGTCGCGGTGATGGGCTCGGACACCAGCACGCCTCCCGCGTGCTGTTCCCGCGGTCGTGATCCGATGAGGCGGTCTCCGAGGGCCACGACGCGCTCCATGTCGTCCGCGAAGGTCGCAGTCCATGCGGGCTCGATGCGGCGGGGCGCACCCGGGATGCGGATCTCGAATCGTCGGAACGCCCGGAGGAGCCCGAGGTGGTTCAGCACCACGACGACGTCGGCCGCCGGGACGTCGAGAATCGCGTGAACGTCAAGATCGTATTGCGACAGCTCGTCGTCATCGGGAAACTGCGTGTGGTCGAAGACTGCGCACGGTTCGAACGCGCGCGAAGCGAACACGACGTTTCGACCGAGGTTGTTCCATGCGCAGACCTCCCCGAGATCGGCGACTCTTCCGATCCCAGACGGTTGCGAGTTGCGAACTCGGCTCTGCGGATACGAGTCCAGCTCGGTCACAGCAGTTCCCGGAGCGCGTCGATCACGTCCGCGGGACGGACGTTCTCGAGGCACCGTGCTCCGACCGGGCAGCTCCGCGGCTGCCACGCAGACCCGGGCGAGCTCACCTGGGCGTTGTAGGCGTATGCCCGTTCGATCGACTCGCACGACTCGTCGCAGCGATCGCCCACGAACGCCCGGCAGTGGGGCCACGGCCGGAAGTAGACCGCCCGGTCCCGATAGATCCCGACCGTCGGCGTCCCTTGCTGGACGGCGATGTGGGTCAAACCGGTATCGATGCCGACCACCGCGCGACACGACGTGAGCACGTCGACCGCGTCGCCGGGGGTCGGAGCTCGGATGGCGTCGATCCCGGTGCCGGACATCTCGGCGACCGGTTCGTCTCGGGTGACCATGCGGACGTCGTTGCCACTGTCTCGGACCCTTTGCGTCAGGTCGGCCCAGCGTTCAGGCGCCCACCGTTTCGTGGCATCGCTCTCGGTCACGAAGAGGACGGCGTCGCGGACTTCTGGTCGTGTCCGCCGAGCCAGCAGGGGGACCGGCTGTGAGTAATCGGCAGAGATCCCGAAGTCTGCGCAGATTCGCGCCAGGATCTCGTTGATCGAGAGAGTCCCGACTGCTCGGTCGAACTCGGGTGATCCCCACCAGTAGTCGCGTTGCAGCGCGTGATCACGAAGATCGAGGAAGCGTCCATCCGTGCGGGCGGGATCGAAGACGTCTTCGTGCACGCAGCCGCCGAGCCCGGCGATGCGATCCGCCAGCGCAACCTGACCGGCAGCGCGCGCCACCAGCCACGTCTCCCCAGGCTGATGCTCCGTGATCAACGCCTGGATCGCGGGCAACGACACGATCAGATCTCCCAGCCCGAAGGAGATCGGAGCGATGTAGGTGCGGCGCATCAGGACGAGCCTCGGGGTCCTCAGCGATTCGCATAGGTCGTGACATCGTCGATGGAGGCATCAGCGAACGCGCGTTGACGCTCCGCGCACTTGTTGCATCGCCCGCAATGGACGCCCGCCGTCGGATCGATGCACGAGAACGTGTGCTGGAGTTGGAGATGCCGACCACGTTCCAGGACGTGGGCCTTGTCGAGCTCGGAGTACGGCGTCGCGATCTCGAGTCGATGATCTACGGCAGTCTGGATGAGAGACTCGACGTCGCCGAAGAACTCGCGGCTGCTGTCCGCGAAGGGATTCCCCTTCAGCGTGCCGAGGGCGATCGTCGGATAGCCATGGAGTGCACACCAGATCGACGACTTCGCCAAGAGGAGCAGGTTCCGCCCCGGTAGGTAGACGGCTTCGTCGGGGGTGTGGGCGTCGGGAACGTCGTCGGCGGAGAGGCTCCAATGCGAGCCGTACGTGTCGGCCACCGGGAGCTCGAGGGTGACGAGAGACCGAAGCCCGGAACCCGGGAGTGTGTCGAGGAAAAGTCGTAAGTGGGCCTCCTCGGTCTCTTCCCACGCGAGACCGAACCGGATGTAGATCGGCTGCACGACGCGGCCTTCCTCGAGGAACTCCGCCGTGAGCACGGCGCTGTCGAGACCACCGCTCGCCAAGACCGCGACGCTCTCGTGGCTCGGATCCCGGTGCGGCGAACTCATGCATCACCTCGATAGACGCACCCCGAGGTGCAGGTCTCGTGGACAACGACCTGGGACAGCCCGGGCAGGGATGGCGCCACCCGATCCCAGATCCACCGGGCAAGGAGCTCGCTCGTCGGATTCTCGAGCCCCGAGACCTCGTTCAGGTAGTAGTGGTCCAGGCACTCGAGGACGGGCTGCATCGCACACGTCAAGTCGGCGAAGTCGCGAACCCAACCGGTCTCCCGCTGGAGCGGCCCCTCGATGTGGACTCGCACCCGGAACGAGTGTCCATGGAGACGGGCGCACTTGTGACCCGGAGGCACGTTCGGGAGACGGTGAGCGGCCTCGAACGTGAACTCCTTGAAGATCTCCATCATCGGACTCCCGGCGAACTCGCTGGCGACTGCGGCGCCGTCGTGGATCGTAAGCGCTCCAAGCCGGCGCCAGTACCCGGGTGAGGACGCCGTCACTGGCCGAGAACGACCACGCAATCGGCGTTCGTCGAGCCCTTCGGCGACGGGTTCGGGAACGCGGCGACGGCCGTGCCGGGGCCTGCGTCGCTGGCCAGAGTCGCGGCTTCGCGATCGAATCCGGGCTTGCACGCTGCTGTGCTCCCTCGCTGCGTCGTCGCGTTGCCAGTCCCGACGATGACATAGCCGAGCGCCTTGAGCGCATCCGCCTTGGTTGCGGCGGCCTTCGGTACCCGCGACGCGTTGACGACCTCGACTCGGACCTGTTGACGCGGACGAGCGGCGGGCGCGGTCGTGGGCGCGGTCGTTGTGGTGTTCGCCGCGGTGGCTACAGGACGCGGCACACGGTTGCCGTTGCCGCCGCTGTTCAGGTGTACGAAGAGGACGACACCGGCGACGGCGAGAGCAATGAACCCTCCAACGGCGGCGAGGACAATGCGGCCACCGATGTAGCCACTCAACCAATACAGCCCCAGCACCACGAGTCCGAGCACCAAGACAACTCCAAGCCAGAACATGGGTCGGCAAGTCTATGGAGCACTGGCCGGTGTGCTCCGCCACGATCGACCAACGTCACGGCGACGACTCCCCCGATGGCGAGTACAACGCAGCCGGCGTCGATCCCGGCTGCGACTCGCCGCCGGCACGCACTGCGCGGGACACGCCGCGTACTCATGGTG
>JBKPDN010000173.1:0-5282 GCA_046727875.1 Actinomycetota bacterium
GTGCCGTCGCCGATGCGACACCTGTGGTCGCTCGCGATCGAGGAGCAGTTCTACCTGGTGTGGCCGCTGGTCGTGCTGGCGTGCCTGCGCGTCGGCCGCGGCTCGCGCACGGTGCTGGCGGGGGTGTGCGTGGCCGGGATCGCGGCGTCGGTCGCGATCATGTCGCTGCTCTACGAGCCGGCCGACCCGTCGCGGGCGTACTACGGAACCGACGCCCGGGCGCACACCATCCTCGTCGGAGCGCTCCTCGCGCTCCTGCTCCTGCGTCGTCGCCCGCAGAGTCGCGGCGCGATCACGGGGCTCCACGTGCTCGGGGTCGTCGCTGCCGGCGCGTGCGTCTGGGCGTGGGTGAACGAGAGCGATCAGGGGTCTGGCCTCTACCACGGCGGGTCGTTGCTGTTCGCGATCGGGGTCGCGATCGTCATCGCCTCGGCGGTGCAGCCGGGTCCCTCGCCGCTGCGCGCCTTCCTCTCGCTCGGCGTCCTGCGCTGGATCGGCATGATCTCGTACGGGCTCTACCTGTGGCACTGGCCCGCGACGGTCATCCTCAACGAGTCGCGAACAGGCCTGTCGGGAGCGCCGCTGGCGATGCTGCGCCTGGCGGTGACCGTCGGCGCCGCCGCGTTGTCCTTCTACCTCGTCGAGCAGCCGATCCGCCGGGGCGCCCTGCGCGGCTGGCGAGCACGGATCGCCGTGCCGACCGGGTTCGCGGCCGCCGCCGGGCTGCTCGTGGTCACCACCGTCGGCGCATCGGCGGCGACGCCGCTCGAGCGGGTGCAGGTGGGCCAGAAGCTCCACGGAGACTCGACTTCCACCGCCGCGCGCCACGCCGGCGCCGGCACGACCGCATCGGGTCCGCGCATCCTGCTGGTCGGTGACTCCATCCCGTACACCCTGTTGCCGGGCCTTCAACCGTTAGCTGCGAAGCGGGGCGTCACGCTCGACACCGCCCTGGTGGCCGGGTGCGGCGTCGTCGGCGGCGTGGCGACGTACTTCGACGGCGCACTCCCGCCCCAAGCGCGCGGATGCGAGAAGCTCGTCGACAACTACGAGCAGGACTCGCTCACGAGCGATCAACCCCAGCTCGTGCTCTGGATGAGCATGTGGGAGGTCAACGACCGCATCGTGAACGGACAGCTCGTCCGCTTCGGCAGCGACGAGTGGGACCGCATGATGCTGGGCATGATCGACGAGGCCGCGACGCGGCTCACGTCGGGTGGCGCCCATCTCGTCATCACCACCGTCGCCGCCCGGGCGTCGAGCGACTTCGCACCGGCGAACCCCGACGAAGACCGTCGCTACATCCGGCTGAACGAGCTGTACCGCGAGTACGCACGCCAGCACCCGCAGACGGTGTCGGTGGTCGACTTCGCACGAACGGTGTGCCCCGATACGTCACCGTGTCCACGCACTGTCGACGGCATCGACCCGCGCCCGCACGACGGGCTGCACTTCACTCCGGAAAGCGCGCACTGGGCGGCACCACTCCTGCTGGACGCCGTGCTCGCGTGCCGTGAGTCCGCGCTTGGATGGGCGTGCCCGGACACCCCGACCATCGCGCCAGGACGCCAATCGACCCGCAAGTAGCATCGCCCGTCATGGCGGACACGGCCGGTGGACTCGAGAGTTCGGCGCGGGCGCGCGGCGTCGAGCGCGTCAAGTTCCCGTGCTTTGACGGCTTTCGTGCCCTTGCCGCCATCAGCGTGCTCGTCACGCACGTCGCCTACCTGAGCGGCTTCGACATCCACTCCCGCTTCGGCGCGTTCACCGCACGCATGGATGTGGGTGTCGCCGTCTTCTTCATGATCTCGGGGTTCCTGCTCTACCGTCCGTTCGTGGCCTCGCGCATCGCGGGTCGACACGGCCCCCGCCCGGCCAGCTACTTCTGGCGCCGGGCGTTGCGCATCCTTCCCGCCTACTGGCTCGCCCTCACGATCACGGTCTTCGTGCTGCACGTCCCGAAGGAGCTCCCGTCGGCGAAGAACCTCTTCCTCTTCTACGGGCTCCTCCACCCGTACAGCGTCGACAACTTCTTCGGGCCGATCCTGTCCTCGTACACGCTCACGACCGAGATCTCCTTCTATGTCTTCCTGCCGCTCTACGCCTTCGTCATCGCCCGTGCCGCCGCGACGCCACAGCCTCAAGCGCAGATGCGACGCGAGCTCGTGGTCCTGGCCGGGCTGGTCGCCGCCGGCGTCGTCTACCGCGCCGTGGTGACTGCGGCCGACTTCGACGCCACCCGGACCGCGCAGCTCCAGAACGTGCTGCCCGGTTGGGTCGACGTGTTCGCGATCGGGATGGTGCTCGCCGTGATCAGCGCGTGGATCACCCACCGGCGCGTGGCCGCGCCCGCGGGACTCGATCGGCGCTGGGCTCCAACGGTCTGCTGGGCTCTCGCCGCCGCGGCGTTCGTCGCGATCTCGCTCTGGATCGGCAAGCCGCCCCGCGGCCAGGTGACGTACACCTTCTGGGAAGACATGGGCATCCACTATCTCTATCTGGCCGTCGCGCTGTTCTTCCTCCTGCCGGGCATCTTCGGGTCGCAGCGCGAAGGCGCGATCCGCCGCCTGCTGCGAAACCCGGCGGTGGTGTTTCTCGGATTGATCTCCTACGGCCTGTACCTCTGGAACGAGACCCTCATGGAGAAGTACATCGAGTGGACGAGCAGCACGCCGTTCAACACCTCGTTCCCGGTCATGCTGCTGATCGTCTTTGTCGCGACGTCAATGGTCGCCACGATCAGCTACCTCGTGGTCGAAAAGCCCGTGCTGTCGCTCAAGTCCTGGGTCCCCGACCGGCGGCCGGCCCGGAGCTCGGTCACGTGAGACTCGGACGCAAAGCGTCGCTGTGGATCAACGAAGCGCTCGATCGCTACCTGCCGCCGGCGATGCGCGATTCGAAGGTGTTCGGGAACCTCGCTCGAAGAATGTACGGCCAGCTCACGGTCGACATCGTCGACCTGAAGGACAAGGCCTTCTATCTCTCCCGCGCCGAGTTCGCGACCTTCTACCAGAGCCTCCGCTCGCGCTTCGATCAGGGCGTCACCGATCTCACACCCGAGTCGCTCGCCGGGGTGTTGCGCGCGGTGCAGGGCGAGAGCGTGCTCGACGTGGCGTGTGGCCTCGGGTACGTCTGCGAACAGCTGGCGCCGGACCACAAGGTCGTCGGATGCGACGTCGCGGTCTCCGCCGGCCGGCGCGGCACGCACCCGAACGTCCGCTGGTGCGACGGGAACGTCGAGGAGCTCCCGTTCCGCGACCGGGTGTTCGACACCGTGGTGTCAACGCACACGCTCGAGCACGTCCAGCATTTCGGCGTCGCGCTCGACGAGCTGCGGCGTGTCGCCCGGCAACGGATCGTCGTCGTCGTTCCCCACCAACGCCCGTACAAGGCGACCTTCAACCCCCACATCCACTTCTTTCCCTATAAGTTCTCGCTGCTCGCCTGGACCGGCACCGCCCACCCGCACACGCTCGACCTCGTGGGCGGCGACTGGCTCTACGTCGAGGACGTAGTCCCGGAGGTCAGTCCGCGCTCGCCGTAGCATGGACGGCTGGTGACCCGGACGCTGATCATCGTTCCCGCGCTGAACGAAGAGGAGAGTCTTCCCGCCACGCTCAAGGAGCTGCGGGAGGTCGTCGACGAGCACGACGTCGTCGTCATCGACGACGGCTCGACCGACGCGACCGCGGACGTCGCCCGCCGCGCCGGGGCCGTCTCGGCCCAGCTGCCATTCACCCTCGGCGTCGGCGGCGCAGTGCGGGTCGGGCTGCACTACGCCCAGCAGAACGGCTACGACCGCGCGGTCGTGCTCGACGCCGACGGTCAGCACGACCCGGCGGGGATCACCGCGCTCCTCGACGCACTCGACGCGGGCGCCGACATGGCCGTGGGCAACCGTTTCGCCGCGGGCACGACCGAGTACCACGTCGGGCGCACCCGCCGTCAGGCCATGCGGTTCCTCGTGCTGATCGTGCGGGCGCTCACCGGTCAGCACTATTCCGACGTCACGTCCGGCTTCCGCGCCTACGACCGCCCGGTGATCGAGCTCCTCGCCCGTGAGTACCCGGTCGAGTACCTCGCGGACACGGTCGAAGCGCTCCTTATCGTTCGCTACGCCGGGTTCCGCGTCGACGAGGTCCCGATCACCATGCGGCCCCGTGCCGCCGGTGTCCCGTCGACGGGGCGCGTGAAGCTGGTCATCAACTACCTCCGGCTCCTCATCGGCATCGTCGGCTCGGCGTCGCGTCGGGCCCGTCTCCGAAAGGAAGAACCATGATCGGCCTCCCCAGAGGGTCGCTCAGTGGCCAAGCCCACGTCCTCATCATCGTCGCCACCGTTCTCATCGCGCTGTTCATCATCCGGTTGGTACGGGCGCGCCAGCTGCGCAGCAAGTACGCGCTCTTGTGGCTCGTGATCGGCTTGGCGCTGCTGCCGTTGGCGGCAGTTCCAGGTGTGCTCAACACCGTGTCCGAGTGGCTCGGCGTCCTCTACTCCCCCACGATCTTCCTGTTGGTCGCGGTCGGGTTCCTGTTTCTCATCGTCGTGCACTACTCGTGGGAGCTGTCGCGGTTGGAGAACCGCACCCGCACCCTCGCCGAGGAGCTGGCGCTGCTGCGCACGCGACTCGACGAGCAGGATCCCGCGGTAACCGCGGTCCCGGACGGCACCTGAGAGCGCCGCCGGCGACAGCCCGATTGCTACTAGCGAGGCGCGGCGCCGGTCGGGACGCCGGTGACGGAGGGGACCGCCGGCTCCTCCGCCGCGCGCAGCGGGCTCGGCGCGAGTCGCAACAAGCCGCGCAGCGCGACGATCGCCATCGCGTACGCCACCAAGCCACGCACCAGCACGCTCCGGAACCCGCACGGCATAGCCAGGAGCGTCGAGAGGACGGCGCCGACCACCGAGGCGAAGCCGTTGACCGCCCAGCCCCACGCGACGTACTCGCGCGGGTACTTCGTGAGGCCGGCAACGGCGCCGAGACCCAGGGGCATGAAGAACCCGAGGCACACACCGAGCGGCGCGAGGACGAGGAACGCGAGCGTGAGCCGGCCCGCGAGTGGACATCCGTGGAGCGCGTCGGTCATGAGCGGCAGGCCGAACTGGTAGAAGACCGTTAGCACGACGATGACCGCGAACAACACCGCCACGACGCGACCGGGCCGGTCCATTGAACGCGCGCTGAGGAACGCGCCGACACCCGTGAACATCAGGATCGACGCCAGGGTGACGGTCAGCGAATACGTCGGATACCCGAGGAACAGGGTCAGCCGCTGTATGAG
>JBKPDN010000174.1:0-2848 GCA_046727875.1 Actinomycetota bacterium
GTGTGGTCGTTCCGGCGGGGCGAGACCGAGTACGGCGTCAAAGCGATCCCCGCCGGCGGCTACGTCCGCATCGTCGGGATGAGCAACCTCGAGGACATCGAGCCCGACGAGGAGCCCCGCACGTTCCGTCACGGCACCTTCGGCAACCGCCTGACGGTGATCCTGGCCGGCGTGTCCGTGAACCTCGTCCTCGCCTACTTCCTCATCTACGTCGCGCTCATCGGTCGCGGACTTCCCGACACGCTCCAGGCGCAGGTCAACCGCGTGCTCCCCGACAGCCCCGCGGCGGCGGCGGGCATTCGCGACGGCGACAAGATCGTCAGCATCGACGGGCATCGCCTTGACGTCGACCGGGATATCGCCCAAGCGCTCGATAACCGCGCCGGCAAGCCCACCGTGATCGTCGTGCAGCGCGCCGGTGGCGGTACCGAGACGCTCGAGGCAATCCCGAAGGAACGGAGTAGCAGCGACCACAGCGGGATCATCGGCGTCGAGATCAGCCAGAGCGTGTCGTCGTACGAGTCCTTCTCGCCCTTCACGGCGGTCCCCCAGTCGTTCAAGACCATCGGCCAGATCACGAGCGATACCGCAGTGGGCATCGGACGCATCTTCTCGCCGGCGGGGATCGAGCAGTACAGCAAGAACTTCACGAGCAACGCACCGAAGCAGGGGAGCCCCGCGGCCCAGGAGCGCCCGCGCTCCATCATCGGCATCGTCGACATCGGCGGTGACCTGGTCGGCGGGAACGTGTGGAACCTCTTGTTCCTGCTCGGCGCGATCAACCTCATCGTCGCCTTGTTCAACCTCATCCCGCTGCTGCCGTTCGACGGCGGGCACGCCGCGGTCGTGATCTACGAGCAGGCCGCGTCGAAGATCCGCGGCCGTCAGGTCCGGGTCGACTTCCGGCGGCTCGTTCCCGTCACCGCGTTGGTGCTGGTCGTGTTCCTGACGCTCGGGTTGTCGGCGATGTTCCTCGACATCCGCCAGATCTTCACCGGGTCGTGACCTCGCTCGAGGTCACGCGGTTCACGCTTTCCGCCCGCCGCCCGTAGGCTGGCGCGTGATGTACGAGCGGCGGAAGACCCGGCAGATCCACGTCGGCGACGTGCCGGTGGGCGGCGGTGCGCCCGTCTCGGTGCAGTCGATGACGACCACCAAGACCGCCGACGTCGACGGCACGCTGACCCAGGTCTACGCGCTCGCGGCGGCCGGCGCCGACATCGTGCGCTGCACGTGCAACGAGGAGGAAGCCGCCGAAGGCCTGGCGCAGATCGTGCCCCGGGCGCCGGTCCCGCTCGTCGCCGACATCCACTTCCAGTATCGGCTCGCGCTCGCCGCTATTGAGGCCGGCGTGCAGGCACTTCGGCTGAACCCCGGCAACATCCGCAAGCCCGAACAGATCAAGACCGTCGCCCGCGAGGCCAAGGACCGCGGGTTGCCGATCCGCATCGGCGTCAACGCCGGCAGCCTCGATCCCGACATCGCGCAGCAGCACGGAGGCGCGACGCCGGAGGCGTTGGTGGCGTCGGCACAGCGCGAGCTCGCCTACTTCGACGAGGTCGGGTTCGAGGACGTGAAGATCTCGGTGAAGGCGTCGAACGTCGCCGTGATGATCGACGCGTACCGGCTGCTGTCGGAGACCGTCGACCATCCGCTGCACCTCGGGGTGACCGAGGCGGGGCCGCTGCCCGGCGGGCTGGTCAAGTCCACGGCCGGGATCGGGACGCTGCTCGCCGAGGGGATCGGCGACACCATCCGCTTCTCCCTGACCGCCGACCCGGTCGAGGAGGCGCGGGCGGGCCGGCAGCTGCTCGAGGCGCTCGGGCTCCGGGAACGCAAGGGCCTCGATCTCATCGCCTGCCCGAGCTGTGGCCGGGCCGAGGTCGACGTCATCGGCGTCGCCAACGAAGCGCAGGGCGCGCTCGCCGAGCGCAGCATCCCGCTCCAGGTGGCGGTGATGGGCTGCGTCGTGAACGGCCCGGGGGAGGCCCGCGAGGCCGACCTCGGGATCGCCGCCGGCCGCGGCAAGGGACACCTGTTCGTCAAGGGCAAGGTCGTGCGCGTCGTGCCGGAGGCGGAGATGGTCGAGGCGCTGGTCGACGAGGCGGAGCGGATCATGGAGGAGGGCATCGACGCCCGGCTCGCGGCAGCCGACGAGGGCGCCGAAGCCGAGGCCGAGCGCACGCGCGAGCAGCTCCTGCAGATTCAGGGGACCGACGTCAACGAGTCCGAAGAGAAGATCGAGAAGATCCGCGAGATCGCGGAGTAGCCGAGACGCGGCTCCGTCAGAGCTGAAGCTCGAAGCAGCCTCGGTTTCGTCCCGCGACAGGTTCCAACCGCCAGCGCCCCCGCTCCGGGAGGACCGTTCCCGTCACGTAGAAGGGCGCTCCCGTGAGGGTCCAGGAGAAGGGTTGCGGGAACTCAAGCGTGACGGCGAGTGGTGGTTCGCGGTCGAGTCGGGTGGCCGTCACCTCGAGCGGCGCCGGAGGACTCGGGTGCAGCGGGATGTAATAGAGCTTTGATTGTTCCTCCGTGCCATCCCAGTAGCGGGCAAAGCTGACGAAGTTTCCGACGACGAAGTCGCCGGAGCGGACATCGGTACGGCTCCCGACATCGAGGCAGCGCTGCCGCGGTGTTCCTGGGGTTTCGCGCCAGAGCTTGCGCCATGCGGCCTTGTCGAAGGACAAGTTCGAGGGCAGCGAAACCTCCGGGATCGGCACCTTCTCGGGCTGCCGGGTCGAACCTGATGATCCGCCGGAGCATCCGACGATGACCACGATGCACAGTGCGAAGGGGATGACACGTCGCATTAGGCGTTCTCCGCGACAACGAGTCGGTAGCCGAGATC
>JBKPDN010000175.1:0-6343 GCA_046727875.1 Actinomycetota bacterium
CCAGGCCGACATCCAGGGCCGGATCAACCAGATCAAGGCCGAGATCGACAACACCGACTCCGACTACGACCGCGAGAAGCTCCAGGAGCGCCTGGCCAAGCTCTCGGGCGGCGTGGCGATCATCAAGGTCGGCGCGGCCACCGAGGTCGAGCTCAAGGAGAAGAAGCACCGCATCGAGGACGCCGTCCAGACCACGAAGGCTGCGGTCGAGGAGGGCGTCGTCGCCGGCGGTGGCGTGGCGCTCCTGCGGGCGCAGGACGCCGTGCTCGCCGGGGCCAAGAAGCTCGAGGGCGACGAGGCCACCGGAGCGAGGATGGTGGCGCGGGCGCTCGAGGAGCCGCTCAAGCAGATCGCGGTGAACGCCGGCTACGAAGGCGGCGTCGTGGTCGAGAAGGTGCGCGCGCTCAAGGGCAACGAGGGCCTGAACGCGGCCACCGGTGAGTACGAGGACCTCGTCAAGGCGGGCGTTCCCGACGCCGCCAAGGTGACGCGCTCGGCGCTGCAGAACGCGGCGTCGATCGCGGCGCTGTTCCTCACCACCGAAGCGGTGGTCGCCGACAAGCTCGAGGAGAAGAGCGGCGCAGCCGCGCCGCCAGGCATGCCCGGCGGCATGGACGGCATGGGCGACTTCTAGCTCGAACCTCGACCGAACAAAGCGGTGGGGCGCCCTGCGGGGCGCCCCACTCGCGCGCCGACGCTCGTATACCGGTTGGGACATAAACCGGTGCGCGGAGCCGGGTATTCGACCCAACGGGGTGTGGAGAAGGGCGGGCGGTAGCCTCGCCGCATGGAGCCAGTCGTTCCGTCGGAGGGGTGGGGCGTCCTCCACCTCTTCTACAGCGTGGATCGCGAGCGCGTCGACGCGGAGCCGGGGGGCGTGAAGCGCGTGCTGGACGCGGTCGCGTCGCTCGAGGCCGACGACCACCAGGTGCTCGTGTTCGCGGTGCTCGGGCACAAGGCGGCGCTCGGCGTCATGGCGCTCGGGCCCGACGTGGCGCGTCTCCAGGCGTTCCAGCAGGAGCTCGCGGCTGCGCCGCTCTCCCTCGAGTGGTCGTACGTCTCCCTGACCGAACGGTCCGAGTACACCGACGACGAAGAGCGCGCCCGCCAGCGTCTGTACCCGACGCTCCCGCGCAAGCGGGCGATCTGTTTCTATCCGATGTCCAAACGGCGCGACCCCGATGCCAACTGGTACGCGCTCCCGTTCGACGAGCGCAAGCAGCTCATGGGCGGCCACGCGCGGGTCGGCCGCGCGTATGCCGGCCGCGTCGTGCAGCTCATCACCGGGTCGACCGGGCTCGACGACTGGGAGTGGGGCGTGACGCTGCTGGCCGACGATCCCACCGCGCTGAAGGAGATCGTGTACGAGATGCGCTTCGACGAGGTGTCGGCGCGCTACGCCGACTTCGGGCCGTTCGTCCTGGGCCTGCTGCTCGAGCCGGCGGAGGCGTTGCGCCGGGTGGGGATGCCGGACCGGTGAGCAGCATCCGGCTGTTCGTGTCGTTTCCCGAGGAGCTCGTCGATCGCCCGCTCATCTACGAGATCGTCAAGAAGTTCGATGTTGTTCCCAGCATCCGGCGCGCCAACGTCGAGGAGCACTCCGGGTGGGTGATCCTCGAGATCAACGGCGACCAAGAGCAGCTCCACGGTGCCGTCACCTACTTCGAGGGGCTCGGTTGCACCGTGAACCGGATGGAAGGCGACGTCCTCGAGAGCTGACCAAAATTATGCGCATCCTCGTCACGGCCGTGTTCGAGCAGATCGTGTACCACTGCGCGTGCATCGACGATCGCGATCCGGCGCATCCGCGTCTCGAAGTGGACGCGTTGTTGCGCGACGGTGACGCCGACGGACCGCTTCTCCTCCCGGTCGCCGACTACAAGCGCATGGTCGGCTTCGACACCGCCGACGCCCGCCTGCCGGTGTTCCGGAACGCTGGCCGAACCGAGAAGCGCGACGGCGTCGAGTACCTCGTATTCCCGGTCTGGGAGCGCGTCGAGTGACGCAACCGACGCCCGAGGACGAGGCCCGTGCCCTCGAGCGCCTCGAGGAGGCCGGGGCAGCGATTGTCGCCGGCGTCGAGGCGCAGGTTCCCCGCTGGGCCCCGGCGCAGGTCGACGGGCTGCTCGACGCCTGGGGACGTACGACTCCCGAGGCGCGCGCCCGCGCCGGGGCCGGTGCGATCGAGGCCGGGAAGGCCGCCGCCCGCCGGATCGTCGTCGAGCTGCGCGAGCTGTTCGACACGGATCCGGAGCGTCAGCGCGTCACGCCCCTCGAGATCGTGCGCACCGCGTACCGCGAGCCGACGCAGGTGCTCGCAGCCGCGGGTGTCCCGCCCGTTGTTCGCGACGAGTTCGACGAGCGGGCGTGGCCCGACGACGTCTACGGCCTCGTGCCGCACTCCCTGGGTGACTTCGGCGATCCGGAGCTGGCGCCGCTCCACCTCGCCTGGGGGATGGCGAAGGCGACCGTGATCCGTGGTCGCCGAGCACGGAGCGCGCGATAGTGCCGGTTGAACGCCACGTAGGCTCCGCCGAGTGAGCGAGCCCTTCGCGGTGTCCGCCGCCGATCTGTTGCGCTGGGCCGAGTCGCTCTCGGGTATCGCGCGCACCGGCCTCGGATTCACGCAGAGCCTGTACGAGAAGGAGCGCTTCCAGGAGGTGCTCAAGGTCGCCGCCGACATGCGGGTGGCGGCGCTCGAAGAGGCCGAGAGCGACGCGCTGCTCGAGGAATGGCTGGCCTCGGTCGGCGAAGGCGTCGCGGGGTACGTCACTCCGAAGGTGGCGGTCGCCGCCGTGGTCGGCAACGAGTCCGGCGAGATCCTGCTCACGCAGCGGTCCGACTCCGGTGTCTGGCTGTACCCGGTCGGGTGGGCGGACGTCGGCTACTCGCCGTCGGAGGTCGCGGTCAAGGAGGTCTACGAGGAGACCGGTATCGAGGTGGAGCCGGTGTCGCTGATCGCGGTGTTCGACGGCCTGCGTCTCGGGTTCGCGCGCGTGCCTCTGTACTCGCTCGTCTTCCACTGCCGGATGCTGGGCGGGGAGCTGCAGGGCCACCCGCTGGAGACGCGCCGCGTCGGATTCTTCCCCCAGGATCAGCTCCCCGAGCCGCTCGCCGGTGGTGCGCGGTGGGTCGACACCGCGTTCGCCGCCATCAACGGCGAGTCGCGCCCGGCCGACTTCGACCCTCCCCGGACGCCACCCTGGCGCGGCACCTAGCGCGTCAGCGGGCGGCGCGGTCCAGCTCGCTCATCGTGTAGAGCGCGCGGAGCTCGACGTCGATCTCGGCCAGGTTCTTCGGGCCGCCGGACTCCCTGTCGATCACACACACCGCGTGCTCGACGATCGCGCCCCGGTCCCGCAGGTCGCCGCACGACGCCACCACCTGACCGCCCGACGTCACGACGTCCTCCACGGCCGTCACGCGCTGCCCGTCGACGTCACCACCTTCGGCCAGCCGGCACGTCCCGTAGGTTTTCGCCTCCTTGCGCACGAACAGCGCGGGCAGTCCCGTCAGCTGCGACAGCATCGTCGCCACTGGCACGCCCCCGAGCTCGAGGCCGGCCAACGCGCCCGTGCCGGGCGGCAGCAAGGGCACCAGCGCCTCGCCGATCGCGCGCAGCAGCGTCGGGTCGGACTCGAACAAATACTTGTCGAAGTATTCGTTGCTGGTCACGCCCGAGCGAAGCCGGAACTCGCCGGTGAGGTGCGTCCGCTCGTAGATCGTCCGAGCCAGCTCGTCGCGGTCCACGGCGCGAGCTTGACATGCGACATCGCCGGCCACACGAATGCTCAAACGCTCAGCTCCTCGAGCAGCAAGGCGATGATCGACACCCCACCCCGGGCGCGCTCCCACGCATCACCGACTCGGTCGTGGTCGACCAGGCCGACCGCGTCGGGCGGGACGCCGAGGGCGGCCGTCGAGGCCTGGGCCAGCGTGGCGGGCTCGACCTCGTCGCCGTAGGCGGCGAACGCCTCGAGCCCTTCCCAAAGCGACGTGAGCGCCCGGCGTTCGTCGCCGAGCGCGAGTGCGCCGGCGTCAGCCCCGGCTTGCAGTTGTGTGGCGACGCCCTCCCACAGGTCGTAGTGCGACAGCCCGGCGGGTGGGTGGTACGCAGCCACCGGGTGGAGACGCCATTCGAGCGTCGCGGCGCCCGGCCCGTTGTCGAGCAGCCACGTCTGCGACCCGTTCACGTAGCTGTCGACCGGGAGGCCGAATCGCTCGTCGAGTGCGAGAACGAGCGACGGTGAGCATCGCCACACCGCGGTCGCGATCCGCATCGTCGGTGAACGTAACATCTGGCGCCATGCGCTCGACGAGGCTGGCCGCCGCTGTGATCGCCCCGTGCGTTGTCATCGTCACCGCGGTGTCGGGGTGTGGCGGGAGCAGCAACGACGAAGTCGGCGCCCTCAGCAAGGGCCAGTTCGCGCAGAAGGCCAACGGGCTCTGCGCGAGCGCACAGGCTGAGCGCGCCCAGCTGCTCAACCAGCTGCCGATGAACCCCTCCGGGCCCGCCGACGCGGACACACTCGACAGCGTCGTTGAGATCGATCGCGAGCTGATCCGAAACGTTGATGCGCTCGTCCCGCCCGAGAGCGAGCAGGACCGGGTCGACCGCGTGCTCGACGGATGGCGCAGGCGGGCCGGTGTCGAGCAACAGTACGCCGACGCCGTGGGCTCGATGCAGGACCCCTCCACGCTTGCGAGCTTCACAGCGAATCTCGCACAGATTGACGCCGCCAACGACCCGATTGCGATCCAGCTCGGCTTGTCACAGTGCACGCGCGGATCGCCGTGACCGGCTGCGTCCGGTTCGCGCCGGCGACGATTGTCGCGATGGCCGCGATTGCGACGCTGCTCGTCGCGTCGGGCTGCAGCGACGGGAGTACCCGCCTCTCCAAGCAGAGCTACGCCGACCGCGCCGGCACGATCTGCTCGCACGCGAACAAGAAGATCCGTGGGCTCGAGCACCCGGACCTCACCGACCCGCAGGCCACCTCGCGCACGATCCGCAGCCTTCTTGCCATCCAGCACGGCGAGCTCGCCGAGCTGCGGGGCCTGAAGCCACCCGAGACCGACGTGCCGACGACCAAGAAGTGGTTGGGCTTCGTCAGCAAGGCGCTCGACGAGGCCGAAGCCGCGCTCAGTGCGCTCGAGCGCGGCGACCACAACGGCGTGAACGAGGCGAACAGCCGCGGCGGTCAGGCCCAGCTACAGGCAGACGATGTCGCACACGGGTACGGCATCGACCGGTGTGTGGGCGCGGAGACCGCCACGACTGCGCCGCCGCCGTCCACGACCGCGCCGCCGACGTCGGCCGGCAGGTCCCCGACCTCCGCCGGCGGGCCCTAGCTAGGCTCGGCCGCATGACGGACGAACTCTGGCAGCGGGACGCATGGGAGCTCGCCGATCGCGTCCGCGCCGGCGAGCTCAGCGCGCGGAAGCTGCTCGAGCTGTCGCTGGCCCGGATCGAGCGGCTCAACCCGGAGCTCAACGCAGTGTGGTTCCTCGACCCGGACCGGGCGTGGGCCGACGCCGAGCTCGTCGACAAGAGGGTGGCAGCGGGCGAGGATCCGGGCCCGTTCGCGGGCATCCCCATGGGCGTCAAGGAGCTGGCCCAGGTGCAGGGCTGGCCCGACACGCACGCCTCGGTGCCGTATGCCGAGGTCATCGCCGACTTCGATTGCGCCGAGGTGGCGCGCCTGCGGGCGGCCGGCGCGGTGCTCGTCGGGCTGACGACCGCGCCCGAGCACGGGGTCGTCAGCTACACCGTGAGCAAGCTGCACGGCATCACGCGCAACCCGTGGAACCTCGAGCGCACGCCGGGAGGCTCGTCGGGCGGCTCGGCGGCGGCGGTCGCAGCCGGGCTGTTCCCCGCGTGCACGGGGAGCGACGGGGGCGGCTCCATCCGTATCCCGTCGTCGTACTCCGGCCTGTTCGGGATGAAAACGACGTTCGGGTTGCTCGGCGTCGGGCCCGAGCCGTTCGGTTACTCGATGACGTCCGTGCACGGCCCGATCGTGCGGTCAGTGCGCGACGCGGCGCGATATCTCGACGCCACCGCGGGGCCGAGCCTCACCGACCCGACGTCGCTGCCCAAGCCCGAGGTGCCGTTCGAAGACCGCGTCGTCTCCGGTGAGGCGACGGAACGGCTGCGCGGGAAGCGCGCGGCGTGGTCGTCGACGCTCGGTTACGCGGGGACGGATCCTGAAGTCGAGAAGCTCACGCACGACGCCGCGGTCGCGCTCGTCGACGAAGCGGGTCTCGAGCTCGTCGACATCCCCGTCGAGATGCCGAAGCCCGGTGTCGCATGGGGGCTGCTCTCGTCGCTCAACACGGGGGC
>JBKPDN010000176.1:0-3780 GCA_046727875.1 Actinomycetota bacterium
CCCGAGGAGATCCTCGCCTCGGTGCCGGGCGCGCTGTACGTCCAGGCGGTGAGCGGGCTGCACTCGGGCACGAACCCGGTGAGCGGCGACTTCTCGGTAGGAGCGGAAGGCCTCAGGGTGCGCGACGGCGATCTCGCCGAGCCGGTGCGGGAGGTGAGGTTTGCGTCGACGCTCCAGCGGATCCTGCTCGACGTGGTGGAGGTCGGCGCCGATCTCACGTGGCTTCCGGGCGGTGGCGCCGGAATGACGCTGCTTGTGACCGAAATGACGATGAGCGGCGAATAGCTCTCAGCCGACGAACCCGGGGCGTTGTCACGAGAACGTGCTGCTGAAGCACGTTTCGGTGACAACGGGTGAGCGTCAGGCGGGGCGCGTGCCCCGCCGATCGAGGATCTCGTCGAGCGTTGTGATCGCGGCCAACGGCTCCTCACCGAAGTGGACCGCTTCGATCCCGATGGCGCGCGCGGCCTCGACGTTGTCGCGGTTGTCGTCGACGAACACGCTCGCCGACGGAGGCACGTCCAGCCGTTCGCATGTCAGGAGGTAGATGCGGGGGTCGGGCTTGCGCATCCCGACTTCGCTCGAGTCCACAACCACCTCGAACAGCTCGTCGACGGGGAACGTGGCCCGCCACGCCGAGCCGAACTCCTTGACATTGTTCGTGAGCAACGCCACCTTGACCCCGTCGGTCTGGAGCCGGCGGATCCGGTGCACGACGGGCCAGTGGATGCCGAGCGGCATGTCGCGCGTGAAGCGCTGGTACGCGTCGAGGTCGATCTCGCGGCCGAGCACCGTGGGCGCCCGCTCGACGACGCCGGCCATGTACTCCTCGAAGCCGATCTCGCCGACTTCGAGGCGGTGCCAATCGTGGGTTACGGCGGACGCGGCCTCGGCGGCGCCGTCGCACGGGTCGCCGCCTCCCTTGGCGCGACCCTCCAACCCGATGTAGGCGCCTTCGCCGAAGATCAGCTCGAGGACCGATCCGGGCGGGTAGCCCATGTCGGCCTCGAACCGACCGATCCCACGGAACAGCGGGCTCGAGATGACACCGCCGTAGTCCCAGATCACGGCTTCGATCGGTTCGCCCACAAATGCAGAGTACCGGCGCCCCCTCGCTCAACGGAGGCCGGTGGCGAAGGTGAGGACGACGGCGACGCCGGCGGCGATTCGGTAGATGACGAACGGCGTGAACGTGTGCGTCTGGAGGAACCTGAGCAGCAACGCGATCACGAGGAAGGCGCTGATGGCTGCTGCGAGCATGCCCCACAGGAACGGCGCCACGTAGCTGCTCGGGATGCCGCCGTCCCGCGCAACCTCGAGCCCCTTGAAGAGCCCGGCGCCGGCGATGATCGGGAGGCTCATCAAGAACGACAGGCGCGTGGTCGCCAACCGGTCGAACTGGAGCCAGCGGCCCATCGAGATCGTGATCCCCGAGCGTGAGACTCCGGGCTGCAGCGCGACCGCTTGCGCGCCACCCATCAACAGAGCGTCACGCAGCCGGAAGTCGTCCTGGTGACGCCGGTTGGGGAGGCGGTCGGCCAGGTACAGCACGACAGCGAACACGATGAACATGACACCGATGAGGACGGGCTGGCCGAGGTTGTCTTCGATCACGCCCTCGAACGCCGCCCCGATGACGGCGCCCGGGACGGCCGACAGGAGCAACAGCCAGGCCATGCGCTCGTCGACCGTCTGGATGCTCCGCCGCCAGAGCGATCGCCATCCCGCCGCGATGTAGCGGGCGAGGTCGCGGCGGAAGTACCACGCGGCGCCCACGAACGTCCCGACATGCAACGCGACGTCGAACGTCTTGTTGAGGCTGGGGTGGTCGGTCAGCTCGGTCCACTGGAACAGCTCGGGCACGAGGAGGAGGTGACCGCTCGACGAGATCGGGAGAAACTCGGACAGCCCCTGGACGATGCCGAGCACGATCGCGTGGAGGATCGGCATTCTTCTCCTTGACGCCGTCGCGGGCTCCGGCTCAGGCCTTCTGGTCGCGGTCGCAAGGTCCCGCTCTGCAACAGCAGTCGGCCCAGCCGCTGCTCGTGCAGGCGACGGTCGGCAAAGCCGCCGCCGCGGCCGGGGAGCCTAGGTGCCGGCGTTCACATGTTCAGCATCCGCGGCGTCCTCGGGTGGGACGAGCGCGAGCGTCACGACGCCGGTGGCGGTGGCGAAGGCGAGGCGGGGCGCGTCCGCTTCGGTCACGAGCAACGTGACGCCGAGCGCCCCGGCGCTCTGGCTGCCCGCGGCGCGCTGAGCGCCGCCGGTCTCGACCGCCGCCGGCGCGTCGTCCGTGCCCAGCACCAGCACGCCGCGCGCCGCGATCACGGTGGGCGCCTCACCGCTCGTGCTGCCACCGCCCGGATCGAACGTCACGAGCACGTCCACCGCGCTGCCGACCGGCGGCCGCAACGCGTCCCGCACGACGAGCCGCAGCGCGCGCATCCCGGGTGGGATCGCGCCATTCAGCCCGGTGCGGTGGCGCGGCGCGACGTTGCCGCCCGCGACGAACGCGCCGCGCGGGACAGGCACAGCGATCACGCGCCCACTCGCCTCGCTCGGTGACAGCGCGCCCGCAGGCAGTTGCGACCGGTGCACCGACCGCACGGTGAGGTCGTCGTTCCCGATCGTCGTGCCGACGGCGAGGTCATGATCGGCGACGGCGACGTCACGCAGCGGGCCGAGCGAGTTGGCACGCCGGTGCAAGGCGGCAAGATCGGTCGCGACGACGGCCGCGGTGACGACCGCGACGAGGATCGCGCCGAGCCACAGGAGCACGGCGCGAGGTGAGCGGCGAGGCATGACGTTCCCCTTCTCGACAAGCGGCGCGCGCGCCGCAGCGGGAGGGGAGTGGCGGAGGGAAGGTGTCGGGAGTTCGCGACGCCGCGCGGCGAATCGCCGGCAGGCGTCAGGTCGAGGACGACCCGCTCTTGGAGGTCTTGCTCGTCGAGCCCCTCGAGTCGTCGCTCTTGGGGCTCTTGGGGCTCTTGGAGCCCTTGGAGCCGTCGCTCTGGGAGCCCTTCGAGTCGGCACTGGTCGAGCTCTTCGACTCCCTCGAGTCGGAGCCCGAGCCGTTCCCGCTCGCGCCGTCCTTCGCAGGCTCCTTTTCCTTGGAGCCACGCTTGCTCGCGGCACGGTTGTCGGTCCGGTAGAAGCCAGGGCCCTTGAGCACGATGCCGGCGGGCGACATCACCTTCGTGACCTTGCCGCCGCAGCCCGGGTGCCGCTCGAGGGAGTCGTCGTGGATGGACTGCCAGAGCTCGAACTGCTCGCCGCACTTCGCGCACTGGTACCGGTAGGTGGGCATCGGTCCCTCGGTCCTGAATCAGGCCGTTGGCACTCTCGGGTTTCGACTGCTAATCCTACCGGAGTGACGGGCGTTCTGCTCCTCGTCCCTCTCGCATACCTCGTCGGGACGTTCCCGACCGCCGCGCTCGTCGCTCGCGCCACCGGGCACGACGTCATGGCCGAAGGCTCCCGGAACCCGGGTGCCTCGAACGTGTACCGGCTCGCGGGCTGGAAGGCCGGGCTCGTCGTCTTCGTCGGGGACTTCGCCAAGGGCGCGATCCCGTCTGCCGTCGGCCTCGTCATTGCCGGCCACCTCGGGGCGTTCGTCCTCGGGTCGGCGGCCGTCGTCGGCCACGTGCTTCCGGTGGTGTCCCGCTTCCGAGGTGGGCGCGGCGTGGCCACCGCGGCCGGCGTGCTCGCGGTCATCTACCCGCTCATCGCACTCGGGCTCGCGATCCTGTGGTTCGTCATCGCCCGGGGACTCGGCAAAGC